>ONIF01000036.1 GCA_900317795.1 uncultured Eubacteriales bacterium
TGTGTCGGCTCTGATTTTCTTTGTTTCGCCGATTTTCTGGAAAGTGATGTGTCTGTCGGTATAGCGGGTAATATCAAAGCCCTTCCTCTTCATGAGGGCAATAAACTCTTCTTTGGTGTTGCAGAGTAAAACCGCTTCGTCCAGTGCTTTGCATAGAGCTACCTTCCACGACTTCCCCTTTTCAGCAAGCTTCTGCGTGGCCTGGTCGATACCACGCAATCCGGAATGTTTTTCTATTGTGGTCAGACCGTACTGCCGGCACAGCTTGTCGCTCTCGCTTCGCATAGCGGTAAGAGTGGCACCGTTGCCTTTCCATTTCAGGCCTGTTTCAAAGCTGACAGAATTGACGAGGATGTGATTGTGTAGATGATCTTTATCAACATGAGTTGACACGATGACCTGAAAGCCTGGCGCCATCTTTTGAGCCAGTTCAACGCCGATCTGATGTACCAACTCCGGCGATATTTTTTCATTCGGCGAAAAGCTTTGAACATAATGATGTGCCAGAATGTCAGAGTCCTTGCGAAAGACTTTTCTGATTTCGCAGAACTGCTGCGATAATCCGGAAATGCCGGTGTTGAAGCAATTCAGAAAAGAGGCCTGAAAGCATTTTTCTTGACCGTCCCGATTTTCAGGGGAGAGGATA
The DNA here is from genome assembly GCA_900317795.1 of uncultured Eubacteriales bacterium. Taxonomy (GTDB): domain Bacteria; phylum Bacillota; class Clostridia; order Oscillospirales; family Acutalibacteraceae; genus UBA1213. Next base: position 647 of record ONIF01000036.1, read on the forward strand.
TAGGATATCGAGTCAGAAACGTATTGATGTGACTTGATCGGATTTTTAATTGCTTTGACTGTTGCCACTTTTCATCATTCCTTCTATTGCTTCTGTCAGTTTAGCCATTTGATTTTCTAAACTGCGGATATCATGCTTTTCTGTATCATATACTTCTGAAAGAATTTTCATAAGGAGATCGATGATCTGATTCTGACCGTCATTGACTTTTGACAGCATTTCTTTATTGGCAAACTTCTGATAGTTTGCAACCGCAGCAACTTGATTGACGTTTACGCCTATGCGCCTGATCTCTAAAATAAGTTGAGCAATTATTTTAGCGTCAATGATTTTTTGATTGGCTGACAAAGCAACGATATAGTCCGATATGGACATATTAGCATCGGCAGCCTTTTGGGCGATAGCTTCTTTTTCTTCGGATGACACTCTAAGCTGAAGCCGTTCCGTTCTGTTTTTTGACATTCTGAAATCATCTCCGTTTCTATATGATTGAAAAAGGTAAATTACATCACTAAATAAGAGAATAAAATCTTCTATAAAAATTAGCCTGCAGAGGAGATAGCAAGCATAGATTTTGTACTCCTAACAGGAGTACAAATCGGCTTGGTGGTGAAATCCCTACACCCCACTCCAATTATTGCCAATTATAAAAATTGAGCAAAAATTGAAAATCGCTCCGCTCACCAAAATACAAAATTCTGAAAAATGGTGGGAAACAGTTTTTGACAAACTCGATGTGTTTTGAGAAGGACGAAGGAAAGGACAGAGCAAATTTTGCCGCAAATGTGGATAGAGGGAGAGAGACATCCTACCGATTTACAAGCCGAGAGGCAAGACGCCGGCGATAGTGTACAACGGTAAATTGATAAGTCCGTTATCCTCCTGTCTGTAATTGGATAGGGAAGTTCTGATGCTGACAGCCGGATGATATTTTTCCCTGTAGGTTTTGATCCGCTTGGCTTTCAGGTTTTCTTCGGCTTTGACTTCAACGGGAATGACCTGTTCGCCGTTGTCTATCAGCAAATCAATTTCGCAGTTGTTCCGATCATTGGTGTAATAGTAAAGGCCGTAGTTAGTGATTGTTCGTAATTGTTGGAATACATACTGCTCTGTGATCGCTACCTTGAATTCTTTGAATATCTCGTTGCCGTCTATCAGAATACGCTTGCTCAGTCCGGTCATGCAGTTCAGCAAGCCAACGTCCAGCAGGAAAATCTTGAAGGCTTTCAGGTCCTCATACGCCTTTAAGGGAAGGTTAGGTGTGTTAATGCGGCTGACCTTATGCACCAGACCGCAGTCGGAGGTGGTTTTTGAGTATCAATTTGAACGAGCAGTTTTAGTATTTTTTAGATGGCCTTGTATATACTCAAAATACGGCAATTTTGAGGGGGTATAGTGCGGGGTGGTAAAACTATACTCCCAACACGTTTGAAGGGGTTCTCGTGCATTTTACAGGGCATATACGAGCAATGATTTACTTCATCTGATATTCTTCGATAATACATTGGTGTTTTTTGTTATGATCTTTTATGTCTTTAGTGTAGCTGATGCCTACAAGCAGGACTTTTTCAAAGCTTTTCAGCTTCTCCGGATAGTTCCTGTCTTTGATCTGCTGAATGGCTGTCTGGGCAGTATCATCCCATTTCAGTTCAATGACCATTGGCGGATAGGTTGTTATATCAACATTGTGCTTAGGGATAAAGACAATATCGGCAAATCCTTTTCCCGTCGGAAGCTCCTGAACGATCTCATATTGCTCTTTGGCATAATAATAGGCTATCAGGATAATAAATCGCAAAGACTGCTCGTTATTGTAGTTGAGAGTGCTGGAATTGCTGTCATGTACCCTCTCAATTTCCTGTGCGACAATATCAGACCTGCCCTGTAAAGTATCGGTAAGTAACTGTCTGGACTTCATAACAGTTTCGATGGTTTCTGTCCATAAACCTGTTGCTTTCATGCTCACAACAAATTCATCAGCTATCTCTTTATTGGGAATATAAACTGTCTGTTTGTCAGGATCATATCCCAGATAGCCTAAATGAACAAGCAATGTCAGAATATCGTCCTTATTGGTGAATGTGATCATATCATTGGAAAAAGTTCTGGTATCTGTCGGCTGCGGCTGATCGGCAAGGAGTTTCTCTATTGTGTCATGCAAGCCGTCAAAATTCATGGCAATATATTTTGCCAACGCTTCGTAAGTTTCCGTTTCTATCCAATATCCTCCGAAATGCTTTTCGGTAACAGCTTTCACAACAGAACGAGGACAATACAGGTCTGTACCGTTAAGTTTGTATCCGTTGTACCACAATTTCATATCATCAAAATTGATGCGATACTTTCTGCAAAGTTTTGAAACTTCCTTATCAGTAAAACCAATATACTTTTCTATTCCCTTTGAAGACAGCATAGAATATTCATCGAACATATTCAAAGCGGAGTGTGTTCCATATTTCTTGATGGGAAGAATACCTGTCATATAGGCTAATGCAATATATTCCTTGTCTTTCAGCCAATTTCTTAAGAAATCAAGATATATTTCCAGAGCCTCTTTGTTATTTCGGTGTTCACGCATAACACAGTCCCATTCATCTATGAGAATAACAAACGGCTTTTTTTCTGTTGCCTTGTAAAAATCCTCCATCCAGAAAGCCAATCCGTCATCCGGGTCAAGATCAATGCCGGGTTTCTCTTCAAGAAATTCTTTGAACAGCCTTTTTTCCAATCTTTGCAGCATATTGTCAATATCCTTGCTTCTGCTCAGAAAGTCCTGCATATTGATATAAATGACATGGTATTGATTAAGATATTCAGAATAAGACTTATATCTTGATATGGCGAATTTATCGAAAATGTCAGCACTGCTGCATCCTTTGCTGTAATAGGCTGCAAGCATAGCAAGGTTGACGGACTTGCCGAAGCGTCTCGGACGGCTCACACAAATATACTTTTGCTCCGTATTCAGTTTTTTGTTGGTAACAGATATAAGCCTTGATTTGTCGATATAAATTTCCGAATTGACAGCCTGTAAAAATCTTCTGTTGTCAGGATTGACATAAATGCCCACATTCACCCCTCCGATCTGAATGGTTATTTTGTCAATATTATAGCATAATTTTTGGATAATACAACGAAAATAACAGGTATAAAAAATCAGCTGTGAAGAACAAATATTGACTACATCTTTCTTTACAGCTTTTTTTCAAGAAAGGAGACTGTGTTGTTTCTGTAAGGAAACGAAAAACACCTGTCAATATTTTTCAAACATATCTTGAAATCATTGAAAATTTTTACAAAAAGTGATAAAATTATATGCAATTATTGTTTATGTTGTATCATTTGATCGTTTAGATATACAGGAGGACAATATGGCACATAAATCTCTTTTTATAATCGACAATAGCTCGGAGGCAAATTCAGTCAAAAGTTATATTTCGCAGTGGTGTTCTATATCTAAACAATTGGATATTGCTTCGGGATATTTTGAAGTAGGTGGACTTCTTGCATTAGGAGAAGAATGGCAGAAACTTGATAAGATACGCATTATATTAGGGAATGAAGTAACTAAGCGAACTAAAAATATTATTGATGAAGTTGCTTCTATGATGATTGAGCATTTTCGTGAAAGTCTTGAAAATGAACAGGAAAAAAATGAATTTCTGATCGGTGTTCCAGCAATATTAAATGCTATGAGATCAGGAAAAATAGAATGCAGAGTATTTGACAGCAATAAGTTTCATGCTAAAGCTTACATAACATATTTCAGAGAAGAATACAAAGATCAATTTATTCCTGCAATGAATATACCTTCAGGCTATGCATTAGTTGGTTCCAGTAATTTTACAAGGGCAGGTATTACAAAGAATATAGAATTGAATGTCCAGATCAAAGATGATATTGAACAGCTTCAGGAATGGTATGAGAAGCATTGGAATATGGCCACCGATATAACAGAAGCTATTCTGAAAATGATAGAAAATCATTGCCGAGAATTCAGTCCTTTTGATGTTTATATAAGATCAATGTATGAATTCTTCAAAAGCCGTGAAGAATCCATTTCTGAATGGGAAACAAATGATTCTGTTATTTATAAAGAATTATCTCAATATCAGAAAGACGGTTACAACAGCCTTATTCAGATAGCGGACAAATATAATGGTGCTTTCCTTTGTGATGGTGTAGGTCTTGGCAAAACCTTTATCGGAATGATGCTGATTGAAAGATTTGTCAAAAAAGAAAGAAAAAATGTTGTATTGATTGTTCCTGCATCAGCAAGGGTATCTGTATGGGAAGCCACTATTCAAAGATTTATTCCCGAAATACTTACAACTTTTTTCTCTTTCAATAATTTTGTGATAATTAACCATACGGATTTATTACTTGAAAAAAATCAAGCCCTAATGGATCGTATAACTCAATATGCAGAAATAATTATAATAGACGAAGCACATCATTTTCGCAATCGTTCATCCAACAGATACAGAAAGCTATTTCAGATGATGCAGGAAGGTTCCGAAAAGAAAATGTTTATGTTGACGGCTACACCGATCAATAACAGCTTTCTTGATTTACAGCACTTGATAGAACTTTTTACACATCGCAAAGATGACTATTTTGCTGCTGCTCCTCTTGGTATTCATAGCTTAACAGGACATTTCAGGAAAATGGAGAAGCAGCTTGATTCATTCTCTGATGGTGAAATATGTGACCTTAAAAGTCTTCCGGATAGTGTCATAAAGAGTGATAGGCTTATAAACGAACTTGTTGTTCAGAGAAGCCGTTCTTATGTAAAAAGGAGTTTGAATACAGAGGATAATGAAAAAGTCATATTTTCACTGCGGCAACCTCCTATCGTGGCGAATTACTCATTAGAAAAAACATACGGCAATCTTATTAATGATTTCAAAAAATCGTTTGAGAGAAAAAATAAAAACGGTAAGAAGGTCACTATTCTTTCTCTTGCAATATATTCTCCTTATAGTGAGGATTATTTTATTGGAGATCTGACAAAGATTGATGAAATGAAAATTGGCAGGCAGCAGCAGGTTGTCAATCTGATCAGGGTGTTAATGCTAAAAAGGTTTGAAAGTTCTATCGAAGCATTTAAGGAAACTTGTATAAGAATATATATTCGCCTTAATAAATTTCTTAATGACTACAAGGAAAACAGCAAGAGCAAACGACGTATAGAGAGAAAACAGGCAGAACAGGCTGAAATTTATGATTTTGCAGAACAATGTGCAGCTATGAATCAGACTACTGTTGAAGATATAGAAGATGATCTTCCGGATTATGTATGGAATATAGAGGAAGATTTTGATGTTGCTGATTTTGACATAGAGGCACTTCTGATTGATACTATGATGGATATGGATACGCTTTCCATATTTATTAGGGATATGATGGAATTTAAGCCGGAAAACGATGATAAGATCAGAGAATTGAAACGAATTTTGACAGAAGATTCTCATATCAGAGACAAAAAGGTTATTGTCTTTACAGAATATCGTTCAACAGCTATGTATATATACCGTGAACTCCAGAAAGCCGGATTTACCAATTTGTTTGAAGTTGACGGTCAAACTTCCGGCAACAGAGAAAATATGATACGCAGATTTGCACCTTACTATAACGGGAGTTCTTCGGATGAAACGGAAGACGAGATTCGTATTCTGATCGCAACGGATGTTTTGGCAGAAGGTCTGAACTTGCAGGATGCTTCATGCCTTATCAATTACGAGCTTCACTGGAATCCTGTAAGACTTATGCAGAGAATCGGACGTGTTGACCGCCGCAGAAACAAAGAAATAGAGCAAAAACTGCTTGCAGATCATCCGGAACTGTCTGAAGACAGAGAAAATGCGTACTATTGGAATTTTTTGCCGCCAAAAGAGCTTGAAGAACTTCTTGCACTGTATAGGACAGTCTCCAGAAAAACTCTCCGTATTTCTAAAACATTCGGTATTGAGGGCAAAAAACTTCTGACACCGAATGATGATTATGACGCACTGAGAGAGTTTAACAGTCAGTATGAAGGTACAACGTCAGCAGAAGAAGAAATTGCCCTTGCTTATCAGCAGCTTATTGTTGAAAATCCTGATTATCCGGAATTTGTAAAGCAACTTCCGAAAAAAATGTATAGCGGTAAAATGGCATCTGTGCGCAAAGGATACTTTTTCTGCTATGAGCTGCCTACCAAACAGGCTGACGGTTCATGGTCTGAGGAAGGCTTGTATCGTTGGTATGTGGTAGATGCTGAAACAAAAGCAGTCAGCGAAGATATTTATGAAATCTGGAAAGCTATCAGATGTGAAAAAGACGAAAGCCGTGTTTTCAACGAAAGCGAAGAACAGTTTAATGAGTTTCGGAAAGCTGTTGAAAGCCATATCAAGAAAAAATATATGAGAGCTATTCAGGCACCAATCAGTCAAAAAATAAAGCTTGTGACCTGGATGCAGATGATTTAGGAGAATTACAATGGATATCAGAAACGTAAAGAGCAGTGAAGATCTTGTAAGATATTTCATACAAAATCTGAATTGGAATATTGACGAGGATGATTTTGACGAAATTGATGATATTTCCTATGATTTTGATGCAGATGATCTCGGACTTAAAAGAGAGGAATTTTCAAAAATAAATTCCTTGAAACAGCTGCAGCAGATCAGTGACAATCAAAAATGGGGCATTTTCTGTGTGGAATTTGAAAGCAAACGTTTTGAAGTTTCTGCACTCAGAAAAATTCTGTCCCGATTTATACCGAAAAAGAGAAATTCTGCCGATCATGCCGTATGGGATCAGAATGATCTTCTTTTCCTTTGCTTCTGGGGGAAGGATAATAACAGGACTATCGGTATAGCACATTTTGATGACAAGGGGCAGGGTCTTCCGCAGATCAGGATGATCTCCTGTGAACCTGCCATTGAGGAACGATTCAATATTGCAAACTTTGAGTCCAGGCTTTCCCGCTTGAGGTGGGTAGATGATGAAAACGACACCGAAAAATGGTATGAACAGTGGTCGTCAGCATTTGTCAGCGGTTATAGGGAAGTTATTCGTTCTTCGCACGAACTGACCAAAAAGATGGCTAACAAAGCCCGTGAAATACGTGACCAGATTCTTAGAATATATGCTGTTGAAAACGAGCGTGGATATGTGCATAAACTGTTCAAGGACTTTAAGAACTCTTTGATACATGACCTGAGCGAAAAACAATTCGCCGATATGTACGCCCAGACAGTTGTTTACGGCCTTTTTTCGGCAAAGTGTATGGATACTACTCATGACGATTTCGATGCAAGAAAGGCCGTTAATTGCCTTCCTAACACCAATCCGTTTCTGAGACGGTTAATGAGGGATTGTCTGGGAGAGGGAAACCGCAAAATGCTGACCTTTGACGAGCTGGAGGTGTCGGATATTGTTGATCTTCTCCGTCACACCGATACAGAACTGATTGTCAACGATTTCAACCGTATGACAGGCGGCGGAAGAGAAGATCCTGTTATTCATTTTTACGAGGAATTTCTGAATGAATATGACGGTGAACAGAAAAAGAGAAGAGGCGTATATTACACCCCACAGCCGGTAGTCAATTTCATTGTACGGGCAGTAGATGACATTCTGAAAAATGAATTCGGACTTGCTGACGGTCTTGCATCTGAAGAAACAAAAGAAATCATGGTTGAGGTTGAGGGCAAGAAACGCCGTGAAAGACAGACCGTTCCGGCGGTACAGATACTTGACCCGGCAACGGGTACAGGAACCTTTCTCCGTCAGACTATACTGCGGATTTACGATAATTTCTGTGAAAAGCACAAGGGAGAGAGTGCAGAACAGATAAAAGCCGCATGGAATGAATATGTGCCGAAGCATCTTTTGCCGCGTCTGAACGGCTTTGAACTGATGATGGCACCCTATGCCGTAGCGCACATGAAGCTTGCAATGGTTTTGAAAGACACCGGCTATGATTTTGGCAGTAATGAGCGATTGAATGTATTTTTGACAAACTCGCTTGAAGAGCCGGGCAACAGCGATATTCAGTTATCGTTGTATACGGACGATCCACTTGCCAATGAATCAGTAGAAGCCAATCAGGCAAAGAAAAACAACGGCATCAATGTCATTATCGGTAATCCGCCGTATTCGGGAGAAAGTGCCAACAAAGGCGAATGGATAATGAGCCTTATGGAAGATTATAAAAAAGAGCCGGGCGGCAGAATTAAGCTACAGGAACGCAATCCGAAGTGGCTGAACGATGATTATGTAAAGTTTATCCGTTATGCACAGTATTTAATTGAACAAAGTGGATATGGAATAGTTGCATTGATTAATCCGCACGGTTTTATTGACAATCCAACTTTTAGAGGAATGCGTTGGAAATTGCTTACCGTATTTGATAAAATATATATTTTAGATTTACATGGAAATAGCAATAGAAAAGAAACTGCACCTGATGGTAGAAAAGACGAAAACGTATTTGACATTCAGCAGGGTGTAAGTATCTGTATATTTATAAAGAAAACAAACCATACTAATGAATTGGCGAAAATCTTTCATTCTGATTTGTATGGTACAAGAATATATAAATATGATAAACTAAATCAATATATTCTATCTGACATATCATTTGAAATAGTTGAATCGGATAAAGAGTTGTTCCTTTTCCGCAATTACAGAAGTAACAACAAACAGCAGTACAATAGTTTTATGAGTGTGACCGATTTGTTTGATATAAATGGTGTTGGAATTACTACTGCTCACGATGATTTTGTCATTTCTACTGATAAAAGCGAGCTTATCGAGCGATTTGAATCATTTAGAAATATGCCGCAAAGAACAGACTTATATAAAATGTTCAACGTAAAAGAAAAACAAGGTTGGGATATTAGAGCAGGATGGTGCAATCTTCAAAATGATACTCCTACAGAAAGCTATATAAAAAGCATCTCATACCGTCCATTCGACACAAGATACATTTTCTATGAAGACAAACTTGTATGGCGTACGGTTAGAAAAGTAATGATGAATTTTGTCATGGGTGAAAATATCGGTCTTGTAACGGCTCGAAGCAATAAATCTGATACTTGTGATCATTTTTTTATTACGGCTAATATGATGGAAACTAAATGTGGTGAACGCACTACGCAATCTGCCGTTTTTCCTCTGTATAAGTATGATTCCGAATATGGTAAGAGAATGGTCAATATCAAAGAAACCGTGGCAATCAAACTGCTTAAATCAATAGGCATCAGATATACAGATGACATGGCTTTGCAGCTTTTCGACTATATCTATGCTGTTCTCTATTCTCCAAAATATAGAGAAAAATACAAAGAGTTCTTGAAAATAGACTTTCCCCGTGTGCCGTACCCGACAGATAAGGAAACCTTCTGGAAACTTGTTGAAATAGGTTCAAAACTGAGAGAATGTCACCTGATGCACACGGAGTTTGATACCGAACCGTACAGCTTTATCGGTGAGGGTACAAATGAGGTTGTAAAGCCTGAATACAAGAACGGCAGAGTGTATATCAGCAAAACACAGTATTTCGATAATGTTCCGCAGGCACAGTGGGAACAGTACATAGGCGGCTATCAGCCACTCCAAAAATGGCTAAAAGACCGCAAGAAGATGACACTATCCCCGGAGGATATCGAACACTACAAGAAAATTATCGCCGCACTTAAACTGACTGAGGAGCTTATGGCACAAATTGATGAAATAGTGGAATTCTGAACAGACAAAAGGCATCCGCAGAGGTGTTCTCCAATGCGGATGCCATAAAAGTATATGTCTGTGTATTTATATTATCTCTTTCCGAGCTGCTTTCTCAGGCTCTGTGTTTCAACGATACGGTAACATGAAAGCCAAATTGGCTTGCATTTTCCAACAAACTGTGGGGTTTTGCTTTCTGCTTGGTCAAAAATATTTTGTGCAAGACTCACACCGGTTTCTTCCCATATATCAATGGGATCAAAATCCCATATAATGCTGTTATTTTCTTCGTCAAAATGAATCAGACTGCGGAAAGCTCCGAAAATCGGGAAAATATATCCGGCTGATATTTTATGAGTCATTGAGTTTTCATAGAAAAGTGTTTTTGCCTTATCATCTGCTTCGATACCTGTAACTTTGCCAAACTTTGGCTTGGAAACACCTATGTTTTTTTTGTAAGTATTATACATATCCGGCAGATCAGTTTCTATTCGATCATAAAGTTTAGTTAATTTAGGCAGATATTGTGTCAGTGATTTGTAAAAAGGTGTGTCAAACGCATCTTTATAACGCTTGAATACCTGTGCTTTGCCTGAATAGCTCTGTATAGGTGCTGTGCTGTCGTCAGGATATTTTATAATATCAAATGCAAACATAAGTTTGATCAACTCGGATACATTGATCGGCTTGTCCTCGTTGTCTTTATATGCAATCTTGTCAGCATAAGGCTGTCCCTTTATTGCATCCCTGATGTAATTGAAGTTTTTGTCAAGCTCAAACAGGGCAATGTCAGATACCTGTGCCGATGTATTTCTCGCATCGGAAAGACGGGTAATGTTCTGTACATTCGTAATGACTTCCACACGGACATATTTTGTCAGGTCATCAGGTATTTTTTTACGGTTTTCCATGATTGCTGTGTATGTATGACCGCCGTCAAGAATGCCGTATGAATATTTGTCGTTGTCGTTCTCCTGATCGCCGAGATCAATCGTAACCTCTGAATTGGTACTATCACCTTCTGCGCAGCAATAACAATGCCTCTGTTGTTGATGTAAAAGTCTGTTTCGGGTTCTACTACCGCATTGATGATGCGTCTTGCAACGTTTGTTGTCATTTTCGGCTCACGGGGGTTAACATCAAGCGGAAGTCCTTCCGGCAGCTCTCTCATATCAATCAGAAGATAATAGATGCATTCTGCGTCTTTCTCGCCTGTTTTCTGGTAGGGAGAAGAAAGTGTTCTGAGGGAATGGACTTTGAAGGTGTACGTTGTATTCATGAAGAATACCTCCTTAAAAAATATTTTTTTATTTTGCTCGAGGACTTTTGTCCTGAGCTTGTTTATATTATAACCATTAAAACATAAAATTTCAATGAACCATGGTGCATTTTAAGAAAGGAGTTATTATGCCAGAAAGAAAATTTAATGAAAATGATAAGCGTGATAAGGCTATGAAAATAAAGATGAGAAAAATAGGTTATCTATTAAGAGAAAAAAGGCTGTCTGTTTCCTCTGAAATTCCAAAAGGAAAAAAGAATAAAAAGCAATCGAGAGCAGAATTTATAGAAGAAATAGGTAAAAAGCTATTTGATAATGAAGAATGGATTTCCATCAGATATCTTTCTAACATAGAATCTGGGCATAATCTTCCGAGCATTGAGATGTTGATAAAACTTTCCGTTGCCTTTGAAACGGATCCAATTGAATTGTTTGAGAGCATATATAATATTTTGAAACAGTGATTGTGGTTCATTAAGTGTGCTTTTTCGGAAGATCGTCATCTATACTATTCTAAGTGATATAACGATATAAAAGATAGCATTATTAAGTATATAATCGAATATCAAATATATCATACATATCAAACATATCATACATATCAAACATATCAAACATATCATACATATCAAACATATCATACATATCAAACATATCATACATATCAAACATATCATACATATCAAACATACTTGACATATAAGAACAAAAACTCTATAATCGAATAAACGAGATGGAATGGTGGCATTGATAATGAAAAATACTGGCGGCAGACCTCGCAAATGTCTTGTATTGAAAGCTGATGACATACCACAAAAAGCCTATTTCACGGTAAAGGAAGCGGCAGAACTAACAGGAACACATATACACACCATACAGGCAAGGTTACGAGATGGAACGCTGAAAGGCAAAAAATTGGGGAAAGAATGGCGTATATATCGGGATTCGCTAATACAAGTAATGGAGTGATTCGGAAATGGTTATAACAATAGCCTTTGGAAAGGGCGGCAGTACCAAAACAACAACTGCCTCTGCACTGATAGGATATGCAAAACAAAAGGGCAAATCAGTGCTTGCGATAGACTGCGATCCGCAAAGCAATCTGACATACAGTATGGGCGGCAATAGTAACGTACAAGGTCTTTACTCAGTTTTGGTTAACGGAGTATCAGCAGAGAAAGTTATACAGACTACATCACAGGGGGACTTGATAGCCGCAGGACTTGACCTTGCAGCCGCTGAAATGAACATAGCAGCAAGACCGGGCAGAGATTTCATACTCCGGAAAGCGATAGAGCCGCTGCGGAATAAGTATGATTATATCGTACTTGACACACAGCCAGACCTAAACAGCATTATTATCAACGCTTTAACCGCTGCCGATGCCGTATTGATGCCGATACAGGCTAACAGTTTTTCGATCATGGGGCTGTATCAGATGCAGACAACTATTGAACAAGTACAGCAGTATTGCAATCCGTCACTCAAAATTGCCGGAATAGTGCTGACCAAATACAAACCACGTCAGACATTGGCAGTTGATATGAGAGAGAGCATAGCCGAACAAGCACAGGAAATTGGTACACGCTTGTTTGACACCTTCATTCGTGAAGGTGTAGCGGTAGAGCAGGCACAGGCGATGCAGCAATCACTGTTTGACTATGCACCAAACAGCAATCCGGCGAAAGATTATATGTCATTATTTGAAGAAATGGGTATTCAGTAAAACATATCAAAGGAGAGAGACAACATGGGAAAGTTTACAGCACCAAAGAAAGATGTATATAGCACAAACATTCAGGCAAAGGCAGAGCAGGAAGAACAGGAAACAAAAACAGCAAGAAAGACTCATGCCAAAGATGGACAGTTTTACAGATTCAGCCTGAAACTGCCTATTGAGTGCAAAACGTACTTGCAAGAAACCGCCTGGAGAAAATCATTTGAGGAACACAGAAATGTCACTATTACGGACTATATCACACAGCTTGTAATAGCAGATATGGAACAACATCCGGAAATCATGGAAGGTTTAGACGAATTAAACACCTGAAGCATATCAAATATACCGTATATATAAGACACATAACTTATATGTCAGCCTACTACTGGAAATATTTAGGAAAACTGAATCCAATACCACTTGATTTTTGTATAGAATGGTTGTAAAATAAAAATAGACGGACTGTGTTGGAGCACAGTCCGTCCGGCAACAACACAACGAGGTAGTGTCTCGATGTATCATTGATTTTATTACAACCTTATTGTAACACAGGTAGGAAAAAAAATCAAGTACATTTTTATAGTCATTTACAGCCTCGTTGTATCAGTATCAAATTACAACGGAGGCGTTTTTTTATGTGTTTTTTTAAGTTCGACCAGCGTTTGTTGAGTTATAATATCTCACCGAGAGCTATGATCTTGTATGCTATGTTGTCAGACAGAGTGCAACTGTCTTCACAAAACGACAACTTTAGGGATACAGATGGAGTATTTATATATTTCACACTCACAGAAATACAAGATGTGTTTGGTATTAGCCTGAATGTATCACGTCTTTTAACAAAGGAATTAGAACAAGCTGGACTTATCCGCAAAAAAAGACAGGGGCAAGGCAAGCCAAATAAAATATATATCAATGAACTATCAAATCAGACTACTCAAAAACAAGCAATCAAGACTACTCAAAAACAAGCAATCAAGACTACTCAAAAACAAGCAATCAAGACTACTCAAAAACAAGCAATCAAGACTACTCAAAAACAAGCAACTAATCATACTAATATAAATCAGACTGATAAATCATACTCATCTATCATCAGCGGCAACACAAAAAATGCACAACAAAACACCATTGATGATGATGTGACAGCGGAAGTCAAAGACCGCATTGAATACCAAGAGTTAACCAGAAAATACAAAAGCAATAAACGCACACTGAATCTGCTCGTACAGCTTATTGCCGCTAACATCGAACAATATTCAGAAATAAACAGGAAGATAGTCGAGAACATATTGGATAATGTCATCGATGCCAATCTATCAAGGGTACGCAACTTTAAGGCTTATCTGCAAGCCTGTCTTGATAATACCTACGCTCTCCCTGTCAGTGATACTCTTAAAAGCTATCCACCATCTTACAACATAGCCGAATACGAAAAATACAGTGTATTAGACTATATGGACGATGACGAAGAATGAGCTGATGGTTTATTCATATATCATACATATTGAGCATATAAGAACAAAAAATAATCGGAGAGAGTGAAGAGTATCACATGGCACATTTTCCGATATAATAGGCAGATAATAAGATGTAATCTATCCCCCCCATTATAAAACGTGTGTTAGAGGCTCTGTGCGGCTCTCTGATGCGTTTTTGGCATGGGGGTAGTATAACTATACCCCTAACCGCTGACAAGCCATACAGCGGCAAATATAGGGCATTTTATAGGCAAAGAAATAGAGGATATGCCGTTATGACATATCCCCTGTTGGATTGTGTATCACAAACCCCTGTTTTTGAACAGTTTATTGAGTGTCGGTCTGCTGACATGGAGCATCTCCGCCATTTCCGACTTGGTGATCTCTCTCTGCTGGTATTTGGCATAAGCTCTATTAAACTTATTTTCGTCTATGGTCTTAACCTGACCGCCTTTGAATTTACCCTCACGCCTGGCAATCTCAATGCCTTCTCTTTGTCTTTCCAGCAAATTTGCCCTCTCAAATTCAGCGATTGCCCCGATCATGGTCAGCATCAGCTTTCCCGTTGGTGTTGATGTGTCAATATTTTCTTTGTTGCTGATCAGATACACGCCCTTGTTATGCAGTTGTTCCACGATGTCAAGTAAATCCTTTGTGCTTCTTGCCAATCTTGAAAAATCGTGAATATATACCGTGTCGCCCTCTCGCACGAAGTCCAGCATAGCTTTTAACTGTGGTCTGTTGGTGTCTTTGCCTGATACCTTCTCGGTGAAATACTTTTCAATTCCCTTGTTTTTCATAGCTTCAAGCTGCCTTGCCTCATTTTGCTCAACGGTGCTAACTCTGATATACGCCACTTTCATGGTGATAACCTCCGTTTTCTGGTGTTATCTGTAATTATACCATAATGTAAAAACAATATCCAAGACTTTATTTACGTTTTGTAAAACAAATAAAAAAAATAACTCTGTTTTTACGTTTATTAAATCTTTTGCAGTGTAAAATCCAACTATACTCTATTTTGCAAAAAATGAGCAAGGCAACATAGAAAATTGCCCTGCTCAATATGTTTGAGTCATTGTGTTTAGCCCTCTTGAAAAACGTTTCTACCTTCGTTTCTTTGGCTTCCTCAAAGCCTTTTCTATTTTCTCCGTGTCATCCTCCTTAAAGGCGATGTTATATTGCCCGTTCGTGCTTGCTCCGTCCGTTTTCTTATCAAACACTGCAAAAAGTTCCTGTCCTTGCATATCTTCGTCAAGCTGTTCGACTTGTACTCTTGTTAGTGTACGGTAACGCATTTTCTGGCCGCCAAGCAGGGCTTCCGCTTTCAAACGGGTATTGACCTTTGCATTTCTCCCGACAGAGAAAAGAAGGTCTGTTGGTGATTGATATTTGTCAGGATAGAGAGTGTGGAGAATGAAGTCTTTGTTCTGCGGCAGGAAGGCAAGCCGGATTTTTCCGTCTTTGGTAGGCATAGCAACAAACCTGTCCTTTTCATTGCTCAGCCGTTCAAGCTGTTCCGGCGGTATCATCAGGAATTCTACTTTCGTTCCAAGCTGTGCCGCTCGTTCTTTCAACGCCTGATAATCCGCCAAAGGGGTGTATTGGGCGTTGTGGTGGTTGATAACAGTTTCGTTTCCTTTCTCCAATATCTGCATAAACAAGCTCTTGTCTCGTTCCTTTATCGTGACAAGGGCATAATCGCTGTACAGTTTGGCCGAGAAGAAGAACGGATAGGCGTACAGCTTCGGAACCGCAGACAGAGAAAGCCTGACACGCAGGTTTTCTCCTTGAGCGTTGATCAAGTCCCTGTAAAGAATATTACCGGCAACGGAAGGTTTCTTTTCGTATCTTTCAAGAATAGCCCGCAGGTCAGGCGTTTTGCGTTTATATCGGCTCTGTCTTTTTATCCTTCGATGAAAACGCTCGTATCCGGCATCGAGGAAAGGTCTTTGTACTTGACGAAACAGCAGCCTGTGCAGTATTCTCAGCAGAAAGAAAAATGGATTTTTTGATTTCTTGATACGTTGCTGTATGGCTTTTGCTTCGTCCGGCGTAATCGGCGGTGGATTATCCTCAAAGTATCTTTTTTCAATTCTCTCGAATTCACTGACAAAAGGAACGGGAGTTTTTGGTGTCGGAGGATTTTTCAAAGTTTTTGGCGGTACATAAAAGCCCATCAGCCTTTCGAGATTTTCTTTCTTATAGCGATTGCCGAATTGTTCAGCCAGTGTGTCGGCTCTGATTTTCTTTGTTTCGCCGATTTTCTGGAAAGTGATGTGTCTGTCGGTATAGCGGGTAATATCAAAGCCCTTCCTCTTCATGAGGGC
>ONIF01000031.1 GCA_900317795.1 uncultured Eubacteriales bacterium
TGAAATATAAAAAAATACACCAATAAATTTGTTGCTGTCACTCCTGCCTCCCCTGAAAGGGGAGGTGGCATTTCATCACACCAGTGATGAAATGACGGAGGGGTCACGAGGGCGGAAATAAAGTTGAAATCAAATAAAATTTGTTGGGGACATATTCCTTTGTGCAACTTTTTAGATTTGCTCATTTATAGTAAAAAATATTTTCCCCGACAAAAAATTCTGTCAAGGGAAAATAATTGCTCATTGCTAACTGCTCATTGCTAATTTTTAAAGTACATGTGTAACTGACATTTTATCATGCCGTTGTAGAGTTTGCGTCTTTTATCGGACTTTCTGCCAAAATATTTTTCAAAGTTGTCATCGGGTGTAATGATACTGTAACTCCACCCCTGCTTTTTAACAAACTTCTCTCCCATGATTTTATAAAGTTCTCTCGCCTGTTCCATATCCAAAAGTCGCTCTCCGTAGGGCGGATTGCATATCACACTTGCCTTTTCAAAGTCCTCACGGAAATCCTTTATATCCCTTTTCTGCACGATTACACGCTTTTCCACGCCTGCTTTTCTTGCATTTTCCAGCGTAAGTGCAACCGCATTTTCATCTATATCATAGCCGTATGCCATGAAATCGCAATCAAGCTTAATATTGTCCTGTGCAGACTGCCTTTCCTCTCTCCAGACGTTTTCGGGAATAACTTCCCATTTTTCCGCTGAAAAACTTCTTCTCAGTCCCGGTGCAATATTAAGGGCTTTCAAAGCACTCTCTATTAAGATAGTACCCGAACCGCAAAAGGGGTCTATGACTGTGCTGTAATGCCTTACATGAGAAGCGTCTGCCATTGCACAAGCAAGCGTTTCTTTTATCGGTGCAATCGTCGCATTGGCTCGATAGCCCCTTTTATGCAAGCCTGCACCCGATGTGTCAAGCATGATACTGCACTTATCTTTCATTATGAGAAACTGTATTTGATGCAAAGCACCCGTTTCTTCAAACCATGATGTATGATATTTTGCATTAAGCCTGTTTACAACGGCTTTTTTGATAATCTTCTGACAATCCGGAATACTTGCCAGTTTTGAACTGACGGAGTGCCCCTTTACAGGAAAAGCGTCATCTTTGCCGATAAAATTTTCCCAAGCTATTTTATTTACACCCTGAAATAAATCTTCAAAAGAGTAAGCCGGAAACTCTGCAAGTAAAATTTGTATTCTTTCGGCATAGCGTGAACATATATTTGCTTTTGCAAGAGTGTTGAAGTCCCCCTCAAAGAGTACTCTGCCATTTTCAGCCTGTACATTTTCAATGCCAAGCCTTTTAAACTCGTCTGCACAAATGCCCTCTATGCCCAAAAGACACGGGGCAGAAAATTTGATTTTTTCCATAACATTCCTCCATTCATTTTCTTTACACTTATTTTAAAAACAAAAATCAATCATCACTATATTGCAAATACTCCCTATTTCATTTAAAATATTTATATAAATTTTAGGGAGGAATAAAAAATGTCCAAGTGGCAAAATTTTGAAAACAAGTGTAAAGAGTATCTTGACAGCCAATAGGGAAAGTATGCAAAATTCAGTCTTGAAGGCGGCAGCAATGCAAATATTTCCGATATAGCTGTTAAAACCAAAAGCAACAGAAAATTTTACATAGAGGTAAAGCACTGTCCGGCACAATGCGGACAATTTGTGCTTTTACCCGATGTTGAAAAACGAAAATTCATATACAGCAGTAAAAACGCTCTGGAACTGAACGAAAATTCAGAACTCATTGCAGAATATATGAATGATTCATTTGATGAATTTCTTTCAGCCGGCACAACGGGCAAATATATAGATATGGAAAACGGCTCCGAAATTTTTGCAGACTGGATAATACAGTCTTACAAAAACAAACAAGCCGAGTATATCATTACCAACGACTTTATTATATTTCCCATCGAAAAAATAGGGCAATATTTTGACATAACCGCAAAATATCGCATAAAGAGAAGCGGTTCGGGAACTGTCGGCAAAAAGAATATCAAAGCTGTTTCGGAATATATCAAACAGAATTATAACATAAATTCCGTTGAAATGCTCGGCAAAAAATTCTTCGTAAACAGTTCTGCACCAATGAGTAATATAAGATTTACAATAGGCGAAAATGAATATATGTTTTCGCTGAGAGATGAAAATTATTACGAAATCCGCAGACTTTCAAACACTTTCAATGCCAATGTAATATTTTCGGTCAAAATAAAAAATAACCAACAAGGCATGAGCAGACAGGAATTTATATCCGTTCTTGAAAACTGAGTACTTTTCCGATTTGCACCCCAATGAGCTGAAGAACATCTATTACAACAGAATTGCCAAGCTGTTTATAGGCATTGTTTTTATTGAAATCGAGTTTGTAGCTGTCGGGATAGCCCATCAGTCTGGCACATTCACGGGGATGAAGTTTTCTTGTTTTTCCGTTCACAAGATAACCGCCTGTTTTTGCAAAAACCCCTCCGCCATACGCTGAAAATGTAATCGCTATTCCTTTTGTACTGTAAATTCTCTCACCCTGACCGCCCTTGTTTACAATTCCCAGACGTATTGGCTTATCGCTGTAAACATTATCACTCAAACTGTTAAAATATGTGTCTTTTCTGTTTACATAAAGACATTCGGGAATGTTTTCATCTTCAAGCAGAAAATCTTCTATGTGCCTTGTAAGTTCAAAGGGTTTTGGGTACTCAAAATGTACAGGATACAGGTCTTTGCGGAAACACACAATATAAACTCTTTCTCTTTTTTGAGGGATACCGTAATCCACCGCATTCAATACACGGAAATAAAATTCATATCCAAGTTCTTCCATGATGTTTTTTACAGTAGCCAAAGTATTTCCGTTGTCATGTGAAACAAAATTTTTTACATTTTCCATAAAAACGATTTTAGGCTTTTTCTCCCTGACAATTCTTGCAACATCAAAAAACAGCGTACCCCTGCTGTCGTCAAACCCACGCTGTTTACCGCTTATCGAAAACGCCTGACAGGGAAATCCCGCACAAAGTATATCATGTTCGGGTATTTTCTTTTCATCTACTTTTGTTATATCATCATCGGGAAATTCACCGAAATTTTCATAATATACAAGCTGTACCGGTCTATCCCATTCGTTAGAATAAACACATTTTGCTCCCAATGATTCAAGAGCAAGCCTAAATCCGCCCATACCTGCAAAAAGGTCTATAAAAGTCATATTTTCCAATAATTTTTCTTTTATTTCTACCAAAAAAATCTCCCCGATTTTTCTATAATATCAAATCAAACAATTCTCATTCGGTTATTTTTGAGCAGGCTATTGCAAGCGAACCCGGTCCTATGTGACAGCCTATGCTTAAAGAGAGGGCTTCACCTCTTACTTTAAAGCCCGGAAATGCTCTTTCGATTTCCTTTTTCCACTGGTCAACATCTCCGCTCGGCATATCGGAATATGCATATAAAAGGGACATTTGTTTTTTATCGACATATTCCTTGAAACGTTCATCAAAATCCCTGTGCATAGCGGCTATCATGGTTTCTTTTGCAGACTTGATACCCCTGCATTTTGCATAAGCGTCAAGTTTATCGCCCTGTATCTGCAAAACAGGCTTTAAATTCATTACATTGGCTATCAATGCACCCGCTGTTGTAATTCTTCCGCCCTTTTTCAGATACTTCAAATCATTCACCATGATATAGATACTGGATTCCAATTTATCCCTTTCAAGCTTATCTTTAATATGCTTTCCAGAGTAACCTTTTTTTGCCATTTCGACAGCGTCTGCAACTGACTGATACTGTGTAACAGAGATTCTCTGATTATTTACAACGTGAACTCTGCCGCCAAATTCCTTTGCCGCCATAGAAGCCGTCATGCATGAACTGCCTTTGAGTTGGCAATAAGCTTATAAAAATCCTTTTGAGAGAGGTCAACCTCCTCAAAATACTGCTTGTCATTTACAAAAAAAGTCATAGGGAGAATATGCACTCCCATTTTTTTAGCCGAATGCCTTGTAATACCGCTGTTACTGTCCGAAGCGATTGCCACCGTTGACACAAAAAACTCCTCCTTGAAAAAATTTTTTCTTATGATATATACAGTATATAACATTCGTGTCGAAATAGCAAACTATTTTTTAACGAAAAATAGCTTGACAAAATACATATAACATTGTAAAATAATAGAGTATCTTAAATAAGTCGTTGTAGCTCAGCAGGATAGAGCGACCGCCTCCTAAGCGGTAGGTCGGAGGTTCGAATCCCCTCAGCGGCGCTGTCAAAAGAGTGGAGTTTGGAGAGTGGAGAGTGGAGTTGTTCCGTTTCCGCAATTCAAACTTTTTCTTTGCGAAAAAATGCCCGATATATCATCTTGATATGTCGGGATTTTATTTTTTCATAATTTTGCATACAGTTCTTTTGCAAATTCACGGGCTTTGAGCCATCTTTCATCTGTATCAACAGCACTGTCTGTCCAGCAGTCCTCACTATGTGCATTGATTATTAACTTCAACTGCCTGTTGATATTCAGCACTAAATTATACATATCATTATCAATGCACTTTGCCCTCAGCAAGTCGGGTGCAAATGCCATTCCCTCGTATGAAAACATCTGCACGACTTTATCCGCAACATTTTCTTCATCGGGATAGATTTTCTTCAACTCCCCCGCACTCAGCGAAACAGCTTTTACAGCCTCCCTGAATTTCTCATAGTCAAGCACAAGATACTTTCTTTCCTCGCTCAGATAACAATGTATGTACTCCTCTTTCATATCCTCATCAAAATTTTTATATTCCTGAAACCACCTGCTAATCACATTGTTCCCCCCTTTTATAAAGTAACATATCATTTTCAAAATCCGTTTCATTTACAGAAAAAATTTCTTTCAGTCTTTGATACCGTTTATCAGTATCGTTTAGTTCCAAAAATTCTCCGTTAATGAAATCTATATCAATATGCCTGAAAATCAGCTTATTATTTTCAAGTTCAAAAACATCTGTAAAATATGTTACAGAATATATATCATCAACATCATACCCCAATTCACTGACGAACAAATTAAATTCCTCATTCATCATTCCTAATTCCTCATTAAAAAAACGGCACTTCGAGAGGAGTTTCTCCCGAAGCACCGAGAATTATGTTTGCATTAAACTGCTCTAGTAACCTTACCTGAACGAAGGCAACGGGTGCAGACATTAACGCGTTTTGGGCTGCCGTTTACAATCGCTTTAACCTTAACGACGTTTGGCTTCCATGTTCTGTTTGAGCGTCTGTGTGAGTGAGATACCTTGATACCAAAAGTTACTCCCTTACCGCAAATTTCACATTTTGCCATATTTTTTGCACCTCCTATGGTGATTGAAAGATTTTTAAGTATTGCCTTGAAGTAAAATTACTTAACCTCTACCTCAGCACCAACTTCTGTGAGCTTAGCCTTGATAGCTTCAGCATCGTCCTTGCTAACTGCTTCCTTAACGGGCTTCGGAGCACCGTCAACGAGAGCCTTAGCTTCTTTAAGTCCAAGACCTGTGATTTCACGAACAACCTTGATAACCTTAATCTTTTCAGCACCTGCTGACTTAAGGATAACGTCAAATTCTGTCTGTTCAGCGGCTGCTGCTGCACCACCGTCTGTAGGAGCTGCAACTGCAACTGCTGCTGCGGCTGATACGCCGAATTCTTCTTCTACAGCGTGAACGAGTTCTGCAAGTTCAAGAACTGTAAGACCTTTCAATTCTTCTACAATAGCTGTAACTTTCTCTGATGCCATTTTAAATTACCTCCATAATTTGAGATGTATTTTTGTTTTTTTCATCAAGCTTCTGCAGGAGCTTCTTCTGCTGCTGCGGGAGCTGCTTCACCGTTCTTATCAACAACAGCCTGAATAGCTCTTGCGAAAGATGCGATAGGTGCCTGGAATGCACCGAGTACGTTTGCAAGCAAAACTTCTCTTGACGGGAGTTTTGCAAGGCTCTGGATTTTGTCAAGGCTGATTACCTCATTATCGAGGTAACCTGTCTTTACTTTAAAGTTGTCGTGCTGCTCTGCAAACTTCTGAAGGATACGGGCTGCTGCCACATAGTCCTCTGCACTTGTTGCAATCGCAGAAGTACCGTTAAGTACATCGTCAATACCGTTAAGACCTGCCTTTTCAGCCGCACGCTTAATCAAAGTATTCTTTACAACAGTATATTTGACACCGCTTTCACGAAGTTCCTTACGGAGCTTTGTATCGTCTTCAACAGTAATACCCTTGTAGTCAACGATGATACCTGCAACTGAGCCTTGAATTCTTTCAGCGAGCTGTGCAACAACCTGCTGTTTTTGTTCCAAAACTTTCTGACTTGGCAAAACGATTCACCTCCGAATATTTAAAAATACGCCTTTCCCATTTGCGAGGAAAGGCGTAGTGATACACTTAATACACGCACACAACCTCGGCAGGCAGGGAAATTACCCTTTTATGCTTATATAAGCACCTGCTGTCTTCAGTCAACAGCAATACAGATTATACCACACCGAAATGTGTATGTCAAGCATTTTTTAGAGAGTGGAGTGTGGAGAGTTGAGAGTGGAGTGATCCACGCTTGTCCACATATTCACCCTGTCGTCATTTATTCGGAAAGCACATGAATTTCAAGCGAACATTCTGCTCCACTCTCCACTCTGCACTCTCCACACTAAAAATCAGACTGCTCCCGTGATTTTAGCGGGATTTACTTTTACAGCAGGTCCCATTGTTGTAGCAACTGCAACGGATTTGATATACTGACCTTTTGCGGCAGCGGGCTTTGCCTTGATGATGGCATTGATAAGAGCGTCAAAGTTTTCGGAAACCTTATCTGTGCCAAAGGAAACCTTGCCTATCGGGCAGTGAATAATATTTGTTTTATCAAGACGGTACTCAATTTTACCTGCTTTTGCTTCTTTAATAGCCTTTGCAATGTCGGGTGTAACAGTACCTGCTTTGGGGTTCGGCATCAATCCACGAGGACCGAGGATTTTACCAAGACGACCTACCAAACCCATCATATCGGGAGTTGTGATAAGAACGTCAAAGTCTGTCCAGCCTTCGCTCTGGATTTTCTGAGTGAATTCCTCTGCACCGACATATTCGGCACCTGCTTCCTGAGCCTTCTGGATATTGTCGCCCTTGCAGATTGCAAGAACTCTTACCTGCTTGCCTGTACCGTTCGGAAGAACGATAGCACCACGAACCTGCTGGTCGGCATGACGTGAGTCAACACCGAGCTTTACATGAAGTTCAACGGTTTCGTCAAACTTGGCAGTGCCTGTTTTAAGGCAAACATCTATTGCTTCTTTTGAATCATAAGCTTTTGTCTTGTCGATGAGTTTTGCTGCATCGACATATTTTTTACCGTGTTTCATTATGGTTTTTCCTCCCTATTCAGTGGTAAAATCGGAAATTATTGTTGTCCTCCCACTCGGAGAGCGATCAGTCGATTACTTCAATACCCATACTTCTTGCCGTACCTGCTATCATGCTGCAAGCGGTTTCAATGCTTGAAGCATTGAGGTCGGGCATTTTCTGTTCAGCGATGGCACGAACCTGTTCTTTTGTAATCTTTGCAACTTTCTTTTTGTTGGGTTCGCCCGAAGCCGATTCGATTCCGCAAGCTTTCTTGATAAGAACTGCCGCAGGCGGAGTCTTTGTTACAAAAGTGAATGAGCGGTCTGCATAAACCGTGATTACAACAGGAATAATAAGACCAATATCTTTCTTTGTACGCTCATTGAATTCCTTTGTAAATGCCATGATATTGACACCGTGCTGACCGAGAGCCGGTCCGACAGGCGGTGCCGGTGTTGCCTTGCCGGCAGGTATCTGAAGCTTGATAAAGCCTGTTACCTTCTGAGCCATTTTTAACTGCACCTCCAAAATTTGTGGTAAAATGCGGAGAAATTTAAAATTTTTTCTCCTCCCACGAGGGAAAGCTCCCTCAATAACAACGGAATAGCTCCGTTATCAGCGTGTTTTTTTACTCCAATACTTCGACCTTGTTCAAAGCAAGGTCAACAGGAGTATCCTGTCCGAACATCTGAACAATCACTCTTACCGTATTGTTCTGGACGTCGATGAACTCAACCGTTCCCTCTGCGTCGTCAAATGAATCATCTTTGATACGTACTCTGTCGCCCACTTTGTAGGCAACTTCTATACGAGCTGCGGTTTCACTTTGGTTTTCAAGTCCCATTGCCTTTACTTCCTCGTCTGAAAGAGGTATCGGCTTGGAACTCGGACCGACAAAGCCCGTACAGCCTCTGATATTTCTCACGATATACCATGTATCATCTGTCATTACCATTTTGATGAACACATATCCCGGAAAAATTTTGCGTTCAACAGTTTTCGGTTTGTCGTCGGTAATCTCCGTCACCGTTTCTATCGGCACACAGACATCAGTTATCAGTTCCTTAAATCCTCTGTTTTCAACAGTTGTTTCGAGGTTAGAGGCAACTTTTTTTTCATATCCTGAATATGTATGGACAACATACCATTTCGGTTCATTGTTTGACATTGTTTTTCCCTCCGACACTCATTTTTTTAATTTCCGGCAAGATCCATGACAAGCCCGAAAAGGCTGTGAAGTCCTGTATCAACGCCAAAAATCACCAGTCCCGACACCAGCATGACCAGCAATACAATTCCCGTATTCCTGAAAGTCGTTTTCGGTGAAGGCCATACAATTTTTTTGATCTCCCTGATAATATCACGGAAGAAACCTACAATACTATTCCAAGCTCTCGCAAAGACATTAGGTTTTTTTTCATCAGCATTTTTCTTAGCCATGCCTGATACCTCCGCTTACTTTGTTTCCTTATGCAGAGTATGCTTTTTGCAGAATCTGCAGTACTTGTTCATTTCAAGTCTGTCCGGATCGTTTTTCTTGTTTTTCATAGTGTTGTAGTTACGCTGCTTGCACTCTGTGCAGGCCAATGTTATTTTTACTCTCATTAACGGCACCTCCCGGTATTTCGGAATATATAAACCTCCCTCATTAAAGACACAAAAAAAATTGCCCCTTTTGAGGTATCTATAATATAACACAAAGCAAATATATTTGTCAAGAGTTTTTTACAAAAAAAGCAGCCACGAAAGTGACCGCTTTTTAAATCAACGCCAGCGTCCCAAAAACTTTTTAGGCTTTTGCATAACAGGCTCATCAAAGTATCTGTTATTAAAAATATCATAGCTGTTTTTTATCAGCCAGTCTTCATACTGAGAACCGAGTTTTTTTTGAACCAGTCTGTATGCCGCCTTTGTATTTGGCGGACGTTTTTCAGCGGAGTGAGCGTCACTGCATATAATATGTGCAAGCTCCCAGTTGATGTATTGGAGTGCATTCACTCCTTTTACATTGGCAGGATTGACAACAGCGGCGGCATTTACCTGTGCAACACAGCCTATGGAAACAAGGTCATACAGTTTTACGGGGTCATGTGTAAAATACTCATATCTTTCGACGTGGGCAAGTATGGGAGTATATCCACGTTCCAATATATTCTGCATAGTTCGTGTAATTCCGTATGGTCTGTTCATCACGGGAAATTCGATAAGAATATATTTTGCATTTTCAAAAGCAAGTTTGGAAATATCCATTTCTATCAAACGCATGGAAAAGAACACTTCACAGCCAAGTTTCGTATCTATACCGATTTCCGAAAAGCCCTCCGCATTTTTCAGAGCCTCAAAGCTTCTCTGACGGGCGGAGAGAAATTCTTCCATATCTTGTCTTTCGGGGTTAAAGTGCGGTGTAAACACGATTTTTTTAATGCCCTGTTCTTTTTCCAGTGCAAGAAGTGCAAGCGATTCTTCAACCGTTTGTGCCCCATCGTCTATTCCGGGCAGTATATGGCAGTGCATATCTATCATTGAAAATCACTTACTCCTCACCGTTATCTGTTTTTTCTTCATCAGCGGCATTTTCTTCGGATTTCTTTTTATGCCTGTGACCGTAGCCGTAGCCGTAACCGTAATATCCACCGTAATAATAGTAATAATTATAGGAAGAGTATTTCGAGTAGTAGTAATTTCCGACAGATTTCTCACTGTAAATACTGTATATTGCACCGAGAATTTTAACGCCTGCGGAGTCGAGATAGCCCTTTGCTTTCAGCACAAGACCTTTTTCCGTTGCATTGTGTTTCACAACGAGCAACGCACCATTCATATATTTGCCGAGAGCCGCTGCGTCTGTAACGAGGAGTACGGGCGGTGTATCGTATATGACATAGTCATACATGGTTTCAAGTTCATCTATGACATCTTTCATTTTTGCACTTGCAAGAAGTTCCGACGGGTTGGGAGGTGTGGAGCCTGAGAGAAGTACGTCCATGGTAGTGCCTTCAACGTGATTGACACCCTCTTTTATTGTTATCTCGCCTTTAAGGATATTGGTAAGACCTGTGGAGTTTCTGTTGGCTTTGAGAAATCTGTGTACGCTGGGACGACGAAGGTCGCACTCTACAAGACAAACTTTCTTGTCATATCCTGCAAGGGTAAGGGCAAGATTGACGGAAACATTTGTTTTTCCCTCATTGGCAAGGGTAGATGTTATCATAATTTTTTTGCAGTCCTGTGCAGCGGTGATAAATTCAAGGTTCGTGCAGAGCATTTTATATGCCTCTACATAGGAAAAAGGTGCATTATCATCTGCAACGCTGAAAAGCTGTTTGGTAGTCGGTTTTCTGTGTCTGCGTCTTGAACTCATGTCTGATTAAACTCCTTTCCGTCAACTTCGGGTATAATGCCTATAAGCGGAACATTCAAAGTACTCAATATGTCATCTTCGGTCTTGAATGTATTATTGGTAAGCTCTCTGAGGAACACAAGCAAAAGTACCAGAACCAGTCCCGCCGCAGCACCTATCAATGCATTTCTTCTGAGATTAGGGCTTACGGGCTTTCCGCCGTTCGATATTTTCGATGCACTGATTACTTTTACAGAACCTGCCTCTACTTTATCGGCAATAATCGGCGGTGCAACTTCCACAATTTCCGCAACGACCTTTTGTGCAAATTCCGCATTTGTATGTGTCATGGTAATTCTGACTACCTGAGTTGAATTGACAGCCGAAACGTTGATTCTCGAATTGAGTGTTTCATAGCTCATATTCAGCTGAAGATTATCTATCACCTGCTGAAGAACCGTATCCGACTTGATTATGATTGAATAAACTTCCGCAAGGTCCTGTGCAGCGGTAAGTTCTGTCGTATTGATAACATTCTTGTCATTTGACTTATTGTTGACAATTATCATTGCACTTGCGGAATACTGCTTGGAAATAAAGAAAGATGAATAAAAATAAGCACCTATTCCGAAAATAACGGTAACTATCACAATCAATACAAGATTTTTCCTAATAATACCATATACAACTCTGAGATCTATTTCTTTTTCGCCCTGCGGCTGTTGAGCCTGCTGCACCTGCAGCTGCTGTTCAATTTTTTCTTCCATTCAAACTCCCCTGTTTCATTATATTTTTTTGGCACTAACATTATAAACGCTAAACCATCTCAATGTCAATATAACATCTTAATTTTTAACTTTTTAACTAAAACTTCCATTGAATACACAATAAAAATATATTACAATTATAACGGATTTGCCGTAACTGTTAAAAAAAACCTGTTTTTTTATCGCAAAATTATAAATGTTTTGATTGACAAAAATAAATATTGGTAGTATAATATTTTCAAGTTTAAATTTTGCTTTTGTGCTGAATTTTAAACAATATTCTTTCAGAAAGGAAATGTATATGAAAAAAGCTATTAAGATTATTTCTGTGGGATTGCTTTCGGCAGCTATCGCTGCAACAACTTCAATGTCAGCTTTTGCCGCAGGCATAAACAGTGCAGAACAAAAAATTCTTGATGAGCTTCGTACATCTGTGGATATGGAAGGTAATGATAAATATTTGCCTGTCAGCTATATCAATCAGGCTGAAAACTATTTCAATACTATCGAAATATCCGACGCAGATGCAGATACCATCATCAGCAAAATCGAAAGCACCAAAACTTTCCTTACAGGAACGGGTGCTGTGAATTATGACGCTCTCACCGATGCACAGATAGATGAATTTATCGTTAAGTGCAACGACATAGTAGGTGTCATCAATCTCAAACTTTTCTACGACAAGGCAACAAGAACCGTTACTATCGTAGATGCTGACGGCAAAACTGTTTTCTCTGCTACCAATGTCGGTGCAAACGGCAACAAGAATAACGACAAGCCCAGAAACAGTGGCAATAATGGCGGCAACAGCGGCAATAACGGTGGCAACAGCGGCAATAATGGCGGCAACAGCGGCAATAACGGCGGCAACGGCAGCGGTACAGTTGTTGATGATAACCCCATAAAGAGAACAGGCATTGACTTTAACATTCCGGGTGTTACGTCAGTTGCGGGAACAGGCGTTCTTCTTGTTTCGGCAGCAGGTGTCTGCCTCATCAAAAAGAAAAAATCGGCAGTTCGTGAAGATGTCTGAGCAACATCACCATCATCACCATCACCACCATCATCACCACCACCGCTCATCTCGCAGCAGTGGCGGCAAAAAAAGCCGATCCCAGCAAAAAGGTTCTTTACATGGGAAGAATTTCATTATTCTTCCCATTGTTTTTTGTGTACTCATCTATCTTGTATGCGGTCTTGTGGTAATGCCCTCGGCTTCCTCTTATATCGCTATGTCAAATATGTTCTTCTCCGACAAAGAGAAAACGTTTGAAAATGAACATAGAAATATATTCGTGCCTGTCGAGGACACTTCCGAAGTTTCACAAAATTCCGATAAGCCCGATACCGTCAGTATCTCAAGCTTTACTTTCCCGTCATACGAGGACCAGTTCGGTGAACTTGTCATAGATGACTGCCAAATAAGAGCAGACCTTTATTTTGGCGACAGCTGGTATGTTCTCGGAAATGGTGTTGGTATATACAACGGCAGTGCTATTCCCGGATATGGCAAAACCGTTCTTATCGCCGGTCATAACAATACTTATTTCAACGGTCTTAAACACGCCAAAGAAGGTCAGATCGTTAAAATAAGAACCAACTACGGCAACTATAAATATGAAATAACAGGTATCAAAATAACCGACAATCAGGATCGCTCGGCTTATGACCTCAATAAAAATGAGGAAAATCTTATCATGTACACCTGCTATCCTTTCGATACTCTCGGTCTTACCGACCAAAGAGCTTTCGTATATGCAAAATATGTTTCAGGTCCCATGATAGATAAAAACAGTTAATGACAGGAGTTGAAAAAAAACATGCCCGAAAATCAAAAAGAACATGAATCCGAAGTTCAGACAAACAATGAACCCGAAGAACATGAACATGAACACCATCATCACCGCAGAAAAAAATCCAAGCTCAAACCCTTTTTATATTCGGTGATGGCGTTTTTCCTGTCATTCGTGCTGTTTTTACTGTCCATTTGCATGGTATTGGAATTTACCGTGTTTTCAAAAGACTATATGATAAATACAATGGACAGCAAGGGCTATTACAGCATGGTCAGGTATGAACTTCAAAGCTGTCTTACAGACCTCGTCTATGCCAGCGGATTTGAACCCGAATTTGCCGTGTCTTTTGCCAATGGCTACGATGTGAAAAAAGCAGTCGAAAGCTATATAAATTCATTCTATGCAGGTGATAACAACCTTGTTGATACGACTGAATTCAAACAGCAGCTCTATGCGGAAGTGCAAAATTATGCCAAACAGAATAATATTGAAATTACCGACAGCACAGAAGAAAATATTATCTACTTCGTGAATGAGGCTGCCAATATATATAAAGACCAAATCTCTATTCCTTTCTTTTCCGTTATCGGAAAATATATAGACGATTTCTATAATACCCTCAATATTATCATAGGCGTGCTTACAGCTCTCGCTCTGGGCATATCCGCTGTAATATATTTCACCAACCGCTACAAGCACAGACGTTATAAATATCTCTGCTACGGTCTTGCGGGCGGGGCTCTTTCATCAATTATTATCCCTATTTTCATCTCCGCTTCCAATATCATTCCCAAAATCAACATCACCACCCGCTCACTTTATAACCTCTTTGTAGGCTACTTTACCGGTCTTTTTAACTATTTCTACATCTGTTCGGGGGCTTTTGCAATCCTTGCTCTTCTCGCTTTCCTGCTCTATGTAAAGTACTATGAAAAATACAGGACTGCATAATCCACGGAGGACTTTATTATGAAAAATCTTTTTCAAAAGCTCTTTATCCGTGAAACGAGCAACACAGCTATACAATTTTTCAGAAGCATATTTGTGGGCGGTCTTGCCTCTGTTGTGGATACGCTTGTCATGATTCTCTGCAAGGAACTCTTTCAAATGCCCGAAACTTGGGCAGTCGTATTCGGCTTTATTGTCGGTCTTACCGTCAATTATATCGTTTCGACTTTCTGGGTTTTTGCAAAGGCTAAAGTCAAAAACCGTACAGCGGATTTTATCGGTTTTGCCGTTATCGGCATTATCGGTCTGGGACTTACTCAACTTATTATTGCCCCCTTTGCGGAACACAATATTTTTCAATCGGCAGGATTTCTTGTCAAAAATGCCGTGTTCAGCCCTCTTATTCCCATTGACAAGTACTATATTATCGGCAAATGCCTTGCTATCGTACTCGTGTATATGTGGAACTTCTTTGCAAGAAAATTCATTCTCTACCGAAAAAGCGAAACTTAACAAAAAAGTCAGCAATTTTTTCTTTGCTGACTTTCATTTTTTTATTGTAAAAATTCTTGATTTATAGTAAAATAAACTTATTGGAGAAACGCTTTTAAATTATCAATGTGTTTCTGCTCTTTTGATATAAACCCGTTTGCATAGTCAATAATATCTTTATCGGCATTTTTGCAGGCACCGATATGCTTTGTCAAGTCAATGATGCCTTTTGTCGTGCCTGTTATCATTATCTCGGCAATATGGTCCGAACTTGTGTCATTGATTGTATGCATCTGCACCGAACTCCACATTCCCGCCTTTTGCAAAAGTCCTATATCTTTCGGCACAACTCCGTTTTGCAAAAGTGCATTCTCGCTGTCTGACGCTGCCTTGCAGTAATCCCCGTACTGCTCGGTCAATTCCTCTTTCAATGCACCCTGCTCGACTTTCGGCAGCACCGTTTCAACGGCTTCTATGCCCGTTTTTGACAGCTTATATATCCCCGACAACAATTCATTGTTTGCACTATTCATTTTTATATACCTCGCTTTGCGTTTTATAGCTTTATTTTGGCTCATAAAATATATATTTATTCATTTGAAAGGAAGTTTTTTACCATGACAGAAATTATCGAAAAAACCATGTCCGCCCTCCGCAAAAACAATATGCAGGCTTACTTCGTTGAAAAAAAAGAGGACGTTGCAGACCTCGTTAAAACCCTCATTAAAAAAGGCGATACCGTTACACATGGCGGCTCTGTAACCCTCGGTGAATGCGGCATACCTGCACTTCTCTCCAACGGTGACTACAACTATCTCGACAGAAAAGCCCCCGGCATTACTCCTCAACAGGTAAAGGAACTTTATGCCAAAACTTTCTCCGCTGATGTATTTTTCACAAGTGCAAATGCCATTACAGAAAATGGCTTGCTTTACAATGTTGACGGAAATTCAAACAGAGTTGCCGCTATTGTATATGGTCCGGAAAGCGTTATCGTTATTGCAGGTGTGAATAAAATCGTGCCCGACATGAATGCCGCTATGAACAGACTTAAAACCATTGCCGCCCCCCTCAATACAAAAAGACTGAACTGTCAGACACCTTGTGCAAAACTCGGAAAATGCATTGCTGCCGACAAGCCCGACAGTCTGATTGGTGACGGCTGCAAAAGTCCCGAAAGAATTTGCTGTAACTATGTAGTAACTGCTCAGCAAAGACATAAGGACAGAATTAAGGTCATTATTGTTGGTGAGAATTTGGGATATTAACGGGAGGGAATGTATATGACACCGCATATAAAGGCTGAAAACGGTGACTTTGCCAAAACCGTTTTAATGCCGGGCGACCCATTGAGAGCTAAATATATAGCCGAACATTATCTTGAAAATGCCGTTTTAGTCAATGAAGTGCGTGGA
>ONIF01000358.1 GCA_900317795.1 uncultured Eubacteriales bacterium
CTTGTCAAAACAGAATTGTTTGGATTCATTTACAGCTTTTTGTCATGACATTGATCCTAAAGATCCTTTTGTTACCCGTATGAGGTTGCGTGAAGCGTCCGAACAGCTTAATAATTATGAGGCAGACACTTCAATTTCCGTATCGGACTATATTCATAATTTGAGAAATGTCAGAAAAATAATAAAAGATTCTTTGGGAAATAATGGATACAAAAATTATATAGACCTTATACTTCGTGCAGGAACCGACAAAGAACGATTTATACACGAATTATTGCAAAATGCCGATGACTGCAATTATCCGCCTAATGTCACTCCGACCTTTCATTTATCATATGAAAAAGGAAAAGTTATCACACAATATAATGAAATCGGTTTCAGCCGTGCAGATATTCGTTCCATAACAGCCATCGGGGAATCTACCAAACACAAGATAGTTAATGGACAGCTTTCTCCCATCGGAGAAAAAGGAATAGGTTTTAAAACTATTTTTGCAGTCACTTCGGAAGTGAAAATATACAGTGGAGAGTTTGCTTTTTCTCTTACAGACCGTGAGCCCACTATACCAAAACCATTGAATGAAGATGAAACAAACAGCTTTGAAGGCACTAAAATGGAAATGACAATTAAAAACAAGACAGCTTTATTTTCATATAATGAGAAAACTATACTTGAATTGTGTATCTGCCTTCGCAAGCTGAAAAAATTAACAATAGGCTCTCATGAGATTACAATAGAAGATACAGATACACAGAGGACAATAACAATAGACACTCGACAATATATTTTTAAACGT
This sequence comes from uncultured Eubacteriales bacterium, assembly GCA_900317795.1. Taxonomy (GTDB): domain Bacteria; phylum Bacillota; class Clostridia; order Oscillospirales; family Acutalibacteraceae; genus UBA1213. The sequence continues at coordinate 797 of ONIF01000358.1, forward strand.
TTCATTCACACGTTTACAATAAAAGATGAAAATGCAATCGCTGAACGTCAAGCCGGCAATCGTGCAGTATTACCAGAACAAAGAATTATTTGTTTCGTACCTGAAAAAAATGCTCAGAAAGAATATTTCTTATACAACGGTTTACCTACAAAACACAAAATGAATATCCCTTTGGTAATAGATGCACCTTTTGCCCTTACAACATCAAGAGAAGAAATAGAAACCGGCTTTTCAACTTGGAATGATATTATCAGAAAGGAATTATATTCAGCTTTGCTTAAAGTGATGATAAATCTAAAAGTTATAGAAAGAGCCAAAATATTTAGATTTATAAGATTCGTTCCACGCCGTTACGGACAAAAATTAGTCTATGTCAATGAAATGTCAGACTGCAGTTATCTTAATGAGTATAATTTTTTGGACGATTTGCGGTCATGTCAAATCATACCTACATTTAGCAAAAACGTTTTCAGTATACCAAAAAATAAAAATGCCTATTGTTTTCCGGATTTTGTGCATATTTTGATTGGTATGCTTACAACGTCAGAATATGAAAAAATTACTGCTTATGAAATCATAGATATCCCTAATTCGGATGACTTCAAATCTACTTTAAATGCACTGAAATGTGAAACAGCGGATTTCAACAGAGTTTTTCGGATTATAATGAATTATGCAGAAAAGTATATAGATAAGAATGAATTCAGTAAAAAGCTGTATGAGTACCTTAATGACAAAGACACTTCTATACCTGATGAATACAAGCAACAACTTAAAAAATTAGCTATTATCCCCGTGTATGGAACAACTCCCGGAAATACCAAGTACATATCATGGGCAGATGACAGTATATTTGTGAAAAGAGGAGTAACAACCTCCAAAACAGATTATTACATACTGAGAGAAGATTTACTCCCAAAATCTGTTTGTGAAAAGATATTCGATGTTTATGTAAATGAAATGAACGAAACAGAAGAGCACAACCGTTATAATAAAAAGCTTGAAAAGCTTATTAATGGCAGTAACATGGAACGTATTTATAGCCGATTGCTTGATGAATATAATTCAGGAGCACTTCAAAAAAATAATTCCCTTCCTATACTTTTAGCATTAAAAGAAAAAATCCCCTTAAAAAATCAGCTTGATGAAATTGATGATACAATGATGTTTCTTTGTGACCAGCCTGTTGGGTACTTTTCCGTAAAAATATTGCAAAGATTGATAGTGAATAAAGAATGTGAAGGTCTTGCAAAATATATCAAATGCCAAGAACTTAAAAATATCCACTATGAAGATGTGGACTATTATGAATCATTGACTGCTGATGATATTGAACAGCTTAATAATAGTTATTTTGTCAACTCAGAGGAAATTTTAAGAAAATTTTATTATAATGGGCTTATATCTGATGAACTTTTGCCGGACGAACTTGGATATTTAAAATTCATTTCACTAAATGATTATGATAAAAATTATAAATTTCCCGAAGAGCCTGTTCTTGACAGAAATCGTCTTATATCCCATGTCCGTAAGTCATACAACGACAAAAGAAAAATAGTATCCGTAAAAGTAGAAAGAACTGTCAAAAAAGGTCAAAACCCCGATGGTAGCACATTTGAACTTATAAATGAAGATACTCGCAAGGGAGCTATGCGTATATACACTCCCGAAGGCACAAAAAATTATTGTTTTT
>ONIF01000214.1 GCA_900317795.1 uncultured Eubacteriales bacterium
GCTTGATGACTGTGGAATTTTTGGTACTGAAATTCTGTTTTGTAGTCCATTTTGTCTGAGCCTTTTGCTTGTAGAAGAAAGCGTATGTATAAGAGCCTGCACCGCCTTTTGCAGTACCTGTTGCAGTAATGGTGTGACCGAGAACTACAAACGGTGATGTTGTTGTCTTGACAGATGCGTCAAGAGTGAGAGCAACTTTCTTTACGGTGATGTCAAAGTATTTCTTTTCAACAGTTCCCGTACCGTCTTTTACTTTCACGCAGATGTTATATTTGCCTTCATTTGCGGGGGTTACGGATACAGTTGCATTTGCCTTGAAATCCTGCTGGGTAGTCCACTTTGTATCGGCAGATTTCTTGTAATATACAGCGTAGGTTGATGAGCCTGTACCGCCTGTGGAAGCAGCCTTTACCGTAACGGAACTGCCGAGATTGATTGAAGTTGCAGAGATAGTTGAGTTATTGACAAGGGGCAGCCACTTCTTGATAGTAAGGGCATTCACGTCATTGACAATATAATAGGAATTGTTGCTGTATTTTACGACATTTGTTATGCTCTTGGGGAAAGAACCCGAAGTAGGTACTGCAAGGGGACTTCCGGAATCGGCATAATCGAGTTCGGTTCTTACATTAAGAATACCTGAAACTTGCGGATTGATAGAGAGCTTTTCTTCTGTTGTCACAAGGTCGTTGATGTTGAGATTGCCTGAAAATTCAACTTTTGAACCGGCTCTGATATACATTGCACCATGAATATTATACCAGTCGGTGATGTTGGAATTGATGGAAGTGCCGTTTCCTATGGAAACATAACCGCCTCTTACATAGATAGTTGAGCCTGTTGCCTGATGATTGCTGAAATTCTTGTACATGGTGGTATCTTTGATGTAAGCTCTGTCGTTGGAGGAATAGGTGTAGAATGCGGAGCTTGAATAGTCTGTACGGTTCTGACGGAATACAGTGCCGTTGGAGGAATGGAGGGTAGAACCGCCTGTAACGCAGACAGTAGCGTATGTGGAGTAGTTGAATTCAATGATACAGCCCTGCAAATTGACAGTTGAGCCTGTGCTGTGTACTGCCGCACCTGCATTGTCCTTGCGGAAACGTCTGACAGTAACGCCTTTTCCGAGAGTAAGGGAGGAATTGCCCGAAAGGGTGAATGCTCTGTAATAAGTTTGAAGCTGACCGTCAATGACAAACATATCATCTTTATCGGAGTAGGTCTTGATAGTCAGAGAACCGCCGTTTTTGATAATGAACGGGTCGGAAGAGATATTGTTGTAGATAACGATTTTCTTGGTTTTGTCATAGGGCATAATAGTAACGGATTTGCCGTCAACTACGATTTGTTCGTCTATGGAAGTGGATTTGTCGATATAGACGATACCACCGTTGGGAGCGGCATTGACAGCCTGCTGAATGGAGCTGTAATAGGTGTTGCCCGAATATGCCATATACTGCAGGGGATTGTAGGAATAATTGATGGTAATGCTCTTATAGACGTTAAGTGAGCGGTCATAAGCATTGATGGTATAGTCACCCGATACATCTGTAACATATCTGTAATCCCATACAAAGTCAAGGACTTTTCCGTCTTTCACGATTTCAAAGCCGAGATGTGCGTCTTTATAGCTGTCGGAAATGGTAAAGAACATGGATTTGGTCTGCTTATCGCAGGAAGCTTCAAGAGTTCCGCTTTTGCCGACATTGGTATTGAGGGGCTTTGTATAAGCATAGTCGTCATAGTACCAGAATTTCGGCTGTGACTTGCTAAGGGACATTGCATTCATTGCGGCTGTGTAGTTTGCGGAGGGATTGGTGATATAGCCGTATCTCTTGAAGTAATAGGTAAGGTCGATACCGAGTATCTTGGAGGAGTAGAGGGCAATTTTTTCGGCTGCGGAGAGATTATTGGCATAGCTGTCAACGGTCTTGTTTCCGCAGGTGCCGTTTCTGAACATATCGTCAAGTTCAGCCCAGTAGCCGTTGTGATATACTTCAAGGTCCCAGAACATGGAAAGTCCCCAGAAATTGATGGGATTGGTATTCCATATAGAATTGGTTTCGTTCTGTGCGAGGGGGACAGTTTCATTGGTTCTCTTGGGGATAGCAATATCATAGAGGGTTTCATTTTTAAGACCGTAAGCCATAGCCCACATATTATTGGTGATTTCTATATATGTTCTGCCCTCAATGTCAAGGATATGACCTGTTTCATGGGAGTAGCCCCAGCCTCTTCTGTTTTCGGTGAGGGCAGCGGCAGACATATCACCGTCCTGTATGCCCATAAAGCCGAGAATTGATGCATAAGCACCGCCATAGGGCTGATTGAGTTTTATCGGGAGTACAAGATTTTTGTATTCGGAGGGTTCAAGACCGCCAAATTCAAAAAGTTCTTCATAGTATTTGTCCCATGCAACAGAAACTTTTTGAGGGTCAATGGCATTGGTAACATAGCCTTCATATACTCTTGTCAAAGCAAGGGTGAAGATGGTATGTTTTGAAGTGAGTTCTGCCACATTGTGATAACCTTTTTTGCCCTGCTGATAGTTGTTGTAGTAGTCGGCAAGTCCGTTCACAAAATTCTGTACATTGTCGCCCTGACGGAAAATCGGGATTTTATCACCGCCCTCAATGTAAACTTTTACATTGGAGCTTTGCTGTGCGGTCGTGTAGGGATTGATGAGATATATGCATCCGCCGGGTTCAGTTGCAGTTTTGTATGTACTGAAATCCGCATGGAGAGAGGGCACGGTTATTTCATTCATGCCTCTTGCAAGAGCTACTTCTTTTATTTCGGTGCTGTCGGATATGTGCTGGGTGAAAAGGATATGCGGAATCGGATCGAGATCCTCTGCCTGAACATAGATTTTAAGTTTTTCACCGGGAGTTGCCCATATACCCGTCGCAATACGGTTGGAGAAACCGAAACGCATTTTAAGTGTATTCTTTGAAAAAGCGGCAATATCGCCTACTCTCTTGGGAGTAAATTCCCTGTCTGTGTCATAGTTTGCTATATTGTAGTCGGAGAGCTTGTTAACGGGTTCGGAAGATTTTTCCTGGTATTTCATAAGTGTGAGGAGCTGTCCCGAAGAGTTGGAGCTGTAATCGTGTACGGTGAACCAGGCATCGCTGTACATAGAAATGGCATATTCCTTGTCACCGACTTTTTTCTTTACAATGACCTGTACAGCACCGTTGTTGTATATGTCAAAATAAAGGGGAGAGGGAGTGGAAGTAAATTGAAGTTTGCCGTAGGTGACAATGTCAAGATACTGTCCGCTGCTGTTGATGATGTAGTAATAGCCGTTGCCTGCCGACTTGATTTTATAGCGGTATTCGGACGGAACAGCAGAGTCCCTTGCAGGAAAGACAAGACTGTCCGCCTTGTAGGAGGGGAAAGAATTGTTGCCCGAGTTGAGCGTGTCTGTCATAAGGGTTTTGGTAGAGGAATTGTAGAATACATACTCTCCCTCTGTCACGGAGGAAACGGTATTGTAATACCACTCACTCTGAGAAGAAGAGGATACGGCTGCCGCCGCATTTGCCGAGAGAGCAAAACCCGATGAAACAGCGGGCATGGCGGCTATGATAGAGCCTGCCAAAAGAAGTGCAGTCACGGACTTGAAACGTTTTGACCACATGGTCTGTCATCTCCTTGTGAAAAATTTGTTAATAGAATTGTAATACATACGTCATAAAAAATCAATGAACAACCCCAAAATCTACTTTTTGGATATATGGCGGTTACGAAAATTGTTGATTTTAACTATAACCCGGATATGAATTTTTTTAAAAAAATAGTAGCAAATGAAAAAAGTGTGTTATAATTGAAAATACATAAAATATTTTTTTAAGGAGGATATTTTTTATAAAAAAAGAATCCAAGAGATTGCTGAAAAGCATATTTGCCGCAAGCCTTGTGGCAGCACTCGGTTTCGGCATGGTGCCTTTCCAGCCCATAGCACAGACTTTTGATACGGCTCTTGTTGTAAATGCAGAGGGAGCAACAGAGGAAACGGTAACAGCGTATGACGGCAGAACAATTCCTATGTCTGACGTTATCGCAATCAACGGAGGACGTTATTACGACAACCTTCTTTATGCGGTGTTCT
>ONIF01000381.1 GCA_900317795.1 uncultured Eubacteriales bacterium
TCCCTGTGCAAATATCATATCTGCAAGGGGTTCCAATCCCTTTTCCTTTGCGACAGACGCACGGGTTTTTCTTTTGGGCTTGAAAGGTCTGTAAATATCTTCCAATTCCGCAAGCGTCTTTGCACCGTCAAGGGCTTTCTGAATATCATCATTCATTTTTTCAAGCCCCGTTATTAAATTGAATATTTCCTCACGTCTTTTGTCAAGACCTCTCAAATACTCAAGTCTTTCACTTATGGCTCTTATCGTCTGGTCGTCAAGAGTGCCGTGCATTTCCTTTCTGTATCTGGCAATAAAGGGAATGGTATTGCCCTCGTCAAGCAAGTTGATAATATTCTGTGCATACTCGCCTTTGATACTAAATTCCTCTGAAAGCTGTTTTGCATAATCCATTTTCTTTTTTCTCCTTTTTTAAAAAATCATTTCGGCTCAGTCTGCATAAACATTGCCATTACCCACTGTACAAGATAGCAAATCAAAATGATTACAGGCTGATGTGCCAAATAAAATAATAAAGCGTGTCTGCCGACAAAGGCAAGAGGGGGAATATGTTTTTTTGCCATCCATTTCGGTAATTTCTTTTTCGGTATGAGCCTGCCAATAAATGCCCCGCAAAAAAACAGGAATACCCACGGCAGAAGCGGAAAATAATCTGATGAAAAAAACGTTTCATTCGGAAATCCAAACATGAAAAGAAAATTCGTTGAATACCATTCCTGCGGGAAATTCCATGAAATCAGGAACGGTATTCCGAAACTGCCTGTGGGGGTATGATAGAGCAGTATAAAAATCAGCACATTCAAAACTGCACCGAGCCATATCGGAATGATAAGGAGATACTTCCCGATAAGTCCGTATAATATCATGCATATTGCAAGCATATGGAGTATGCCGAATGTGATGAGAAAATCGGGAGTACGAAAATATGTCACAAGCGTTACGCCGAGGGCAATAATGCCCAGCTTTACGCCTCTTTCCAGATTGGACTTCGACAGATTGCACGCCATGCCCGATATGAATATAAATATCCCTGCAAACCAGGGTTCTGCGGGCTTAAACGTGTCCACTAAGGTAACTCCCCACTCCACTTTAAACATAAAGCCTATCGTGTAAAATGCATGGTAGAATATCATACAGACAACCGCAAGCCCCCTCACTTCATCTATCATGTGCATTCTCCACTTTTTCTTTTTGGCTTCGTCTGCCATTCCGAACACGCCCCTTTTTCAATTAGGAATTAGAAATGAGGAATGAGGAATTTTCAGCTGTAATACAAAATATTCCTTATTTCTCATTGCTATTGATTTAGACCGCTCATATATGTTATAATAACTGTACAATCAATTATATCAATAAATTTTGATATAATCAAGAAGAATAAGCGAGGTTTTTTAAAATGAATGAATTAAAAATAGGTGCTGAAAACACCGTATCGGCAAAAGTGAATGAAAATAATACTGCCCTTACCATGCAAAGCGGAAATTTAGAAGTATTTGCCACGCCTGCGGTGTCGGCACTCATGGAAAAAGCTGCTTTTGAACTTGTCATGCCCTATCTTGAAGAAGGTACTGCAACTGTCGGCACTATGATATTTTTGGAACATATTAGTGCAAGTCCTGTGGGTGCAGACATCACCGCTTCGGCAGTCCTTACGGGAATTGACGGAAGAAAATATTTTTTTGACGTTTTCGCCTACGACAATGCGGGACTTATTGCAAAAGGAAAACATGAACGCTTTTGCGTGAAAACAGAAAAATTCATGCAGAAAGCAAATTCTAAACTTTGAAAGGAATGATTTTTCAATGAACAGGTCGGAAAAAGCTGTTGAATTTAAAAAAAGAAACAACTGCTGTCAAGCGGTTTTGCTTGCATTTGCCGATAAACTGCCGTTTGACGAAAACACACTTCGTCAAATGGGTTCGGGATTTGGTTCGGGCATGGGCTGCATGGAGGCAACGTGCGGTGCATTGTGCGGTGCGTGCATGGCGGCAGGTATGCTTAACAACACGGGCAGACCGACAACCATGCTTTCAAGAATGATTTTAAACGACTTTCAGACAAACTGCGGTGCAACCGTCTGCAAGGACCTTAAAGGCATTTCAACAGGCAAAGTCCTTTGCAGTTGTGACGATTGTGTCAAAAATGCCGTACTTGCACTTGAAAGAGCTCTCGGCATGGAGGATTAAAAAAATGCCCGATTTATCAAATTTCAATGTGCCCGTGGTCGCACTTGTCATAGCGATTATCGGAATTGTGATACTGCTTATCATTTTGATATGGTATATTGTCATGCGTTCCACATTCAGAAAAAAAGTCTATGCCAAAATCATAGATACCGCCAAGCGACCTGTTAGGGACAAAAAAAAGAAAAAAC
>ONIF01000289.1 GCA_900317795.1 uncultured Eubacteriales bacterium
TTGGAAGTTCGGGTTTTTGCGGAGAAGATGCCGTCGGAATTTCTCATATCCCACATACGCAAGCCGTTTTTGTGAGCCATGTTGAGAAATCTTTCGGGATATTTGTCATGTATTTCAAAATCTGTCCAGCCCAAAAGCCACCTTAATAAAAAGACAATCATAAATTCTCACCTTTACATGATATATTCTATGGAAGTAATAAAGCCGTGAATGACAATATCACAATCCGTCATGCACTTTATATGCAGACCTCTCCCTTGAAAAGAAATAATATATTTGCCTGTATTGATTTTGATGGAAGTATCCCCGTATTCGACAACGCCCCTGTTTCCTTCAAGTATCACTTCACGGTTTCCGTTGATGTTCATGTGAACAGAACCGAAGCTTGCCGTAAATGCGGAGAAGTCTTTATTTTTTTTCATACGCATAAATCACCGCCCCATAAAATAATTATGCATTATGAATTATGAATTATGAATTAAAAAGCGGTGATTTTGTGTGAGAAAGATAATTGCAGGGATAGTGTCGATTTTATTTTTGATAGTGCTGATTTCACTTCCGAAAGCCTGTGCAGAGGGCATATCAAGCGGATTGGAGAGTTCTGCCAAAATACTTGTGCCGTCATTGTTTCCTTTCATGGTGCTGTCATCTTTTATCATAAGGTCGGGGGCTTATGAATGTACGGGAAAAATATTTTCACCGCTTGCCAAAATATTCGGACTGCCGAAAAGTGCGGTTTCGGGAGTGATATTGAGTTTTATAGGCGGATTTCCCGTGGGTGCAAGGTGTGTGAAATTGCTGTATGAAAGCGGAGAGATAAGTGAAAAACAGGCTGAAAGAATGATGAAATTTTGTGTATGCTCGGGAGCGTCATTTTTAATAACGGCAATAGGTGCAATCATGCTTAATAATATCACGGCAGGGATAATTTTATACGTGTCGCAGATACTGTCGGGGATAGTTTTAGGGATAGTGTCGGGGATATTTTCAAAGAGGGAAGAGGAAAGGAAAAATTCCGTGAAGAAGTCCGAAAGCATGGATATAATACAAGTGTTTATCATGTCAAGTTCTGACGGTGCGGGGGCGATAGTGGAATTAACGGCACTTGTATGTATATTTTCAATGCTGATAAATGTTATGGCGACGCCGGGGGCAGACAATTATTTTCTTGCAGGCATCATGGAAGTTACGACAGCGTGTCGGAAGATAGTTGAAAAAGGCTGTCCTTTATGGGCATTGTCGTTGGCGGTGGGATATGGGGGACTTTGTGTGCATTTGCAGATATTCAGCCTATTGAAAGGTATCAAAATAAACAAGCTTGTATTTGAGTTGTACAGGCTTGCAAATGCCGTCTTATCTTCATTTATCACATACTTGATATGCAGACTGTTGAATATGTCCGTGCAGACGTTTGCCATATCGGGAAATGCAAGTGCAGAACTGACTTCAACAAGCATAGCAGGGGCAATTTCGCTTGTCATAATGTCGGGAATATTTTTATTGTCTTTAAAAAGTTTTTTATTTGACAAACAGACTTCAAAGTAGTAGAATATCAAACGAAAGTATAATAAAGAGGGTTGTTGAAATGGAATTTGATGTAATGAATATTCTGTATTATTGTGCCGTAATACTGCTTTTTACAAAGCTGTTCGGCATGATTACAAGACGTTTGGGGCTTCCGCAGGTCGTTGGAATGATAATTGCAGGCTTGCTTGTAGGACCTGCCATTATCGGACAGCTTGGCTGGGGAGATTTCAAAGGATTGGTCGCACCGAGTCCGACAGAAATGAACGTGCTGAAAAGTTTTTCACAAATAGGCGTGGTGTTCATTCTGTTTTCAAGCGGTCTTGAAACGGATTTAAAAGAGTTGAAACGCAGCGGAATTGCAGCAACGGTGATTGCATTGGCAGGAGTATTAGTGCCTGTTTTGTTGGGAACGGGAGTGGCGATTCTTTTCATGGGGGGAGATGTCAGCACCGAAAAATTGATGAATGCCATTTTTGTCGGCATGATACTTGCTGCAACAAGTGTGGGAATTACTGTTGAAACGCTCAAAGAGTTGGGAAAACTCAATACCCGTGTCGGCACAACGATATTAAGTGCAGCAATCATTGATGATGTGCTTGGCATTATTTTATTAAGCGTTGTTACGGGTATCAGCGGAGGCGGAAATATTTTAAATACGTTATTGAAAACCGTCGGATTTTTTGCGTTTACCATCGGAATGGGCATATTACTCAGATTTATATTCAAGTACCTCAGTACTAAATATCCTCACAAACGCCGTACAGGAATATTTGCCCTTGCCATGTGTTTCTTTTTTGCATTCTGTGCGGAGAAGTTTTTCGGCATTGCAGCCATTACAGGTGCATATATGGCAGGTCTTATGCTCAGCGGACTGAATGACACGGAGTTTGTTGACAGAAAAGTAGTTATCAGTGGCTACATGATTTTCACACCGATATTTTTCGCCTATATAGGAATAAGTGCGGATTTCAGCCATTTCAAAAGTTCGGGTTTGATTTTTGCATTGATATTTGTTTTGGTCGGAATAATCGGAAAAATACTTGGCTGTTCATTGGCGGCTAAGCCGTTCAAATATTCCAATCGTGAATGCCTTACAGTCGGCTGCGGAATGATAGCAAGGGGAGAAGTTGCTCTTGCAATTTATGCAACAGGGCAAAATCTCATCTGTTACGAGGGAAAAGAACTTGTTGGAATAGACCCTCTTGTCCCCACTATTTTGCTTATAGTAATAACGTCAATTTTGTGTCCTGTGTTCCTGAAGCTTGTCTTTAAAAATCAGAAGCATGAAACCGTTCAGAGAGATAATATCACTACAATTCACTCAGAGGCAATCGAAAACATTCCTAATGAACGTGAGTTCGATGGAAAATCTATTTGATTCGTTGTTTCGACCCCTCCGTCAAAAATTGACAATTAAAATTGTCAATTTTTGCCACCTCCCCTTTCAGGGGAGGCAAGGGTGT
>ONIF01000300.1 GCA_900317795.1 uncultured Eubacteriales bacterium
AGTTGACGGCATTAAAAAGAATGGGTTCAGTTCATTCTATCCCGAAAGCTGGACACCTCAGCAGGTTGTAGATGCGATAAATACAGCGTATGATGAGGCAGTGACAAATCCCGATAATCCCAAAAATTCCCTTTGGATAGGTCATTACGGTGATATTGAGATAGATATGTACTTGAATGACAGCAGGCAGATAACAACGGCATATCCTGTATATCAGAAGTGAGGAGTGATTAAAAGTTGAAAAGAAAAATTACAGCATTTGTATTGACGGCATTTTTGGCGGTGAGCATGGCAGGGTGTCAGCCCGAAAGTCCGCCCGGAGAATCAAGTGAAGTGCAGTCGTCTGTAATAACCGAGGATAACGGCATAACGGTGAAAAGTCCTGTAAAGCCGTATTTTGCAAAGCTGGAGGACTTTCAGGACAAGGCAGAGCCTTTTGATACTGAATTTGCCGGAGGAGAAGATACAAGGCTTAAAAAGGCAACGTCTGCATTAACAGCGGATAACGTGCATTATGAATTCACGGAGTACGGCATAGCGGAAAATATGCTTGGTTCGGAAGTTGACGTTATCACTGTCGAGATTGAGAGAAAGGGCAATACGACCTATAACAAGACGACTAAAAGAATAGTTGATGATATAACTCAAGACGAGTTTATCACGATTGACGGGCAGAGTTACAGATTGACGGATAATCGTACAAAGAGTGTAAAAGAAAATATGGCAGATGATGTTATATTTGTAACAGGCAGTATAAATACGATAACAGACGGTATCGGTGCAGAGGGTACGGTTGAAGTCAACGGAGAGGAACTCATATATGAGTTTTACGAGTTCGGCAATGCACAAATTATCGCCTACTTCAAAGATGACGATAATTTCATTCGTGCAGACCTGTATTTGAAAGGTGAAAACGGCTTTGCATACGAGGGCTATTTTGAGGGTAACTTCAATATGGAATTTGATGAAAGCCTGCTTGAAAAACCGTGATTTATGTAAAATTTATTGAAAAGAGGTGAAAAAGAATGCTTTGGGTATGGATAGCTGTAATAGTGGTAGCGTGCCTTATGGAGTGGGCAACGCAGGTGCAGTTAATTTCGATATGGGCAGCACTTGGCGGAATAGTGGCACTGATACTGGAACTGGCAGGTCTTGGCAAAGAAATACAGGTAGTAGTATTTTTTGCAGTGACGATATTGGCGATAGTGCTGACAAGACCGCTTGCAAAGAAAATGACGAGCTTTATCAAAACTCCCACAAATGCCGATATGAATATAGACAAAATCGGCAAGGTGACAAAAATCGTTGATGAAGAACTTGGAATAATGAGAGTAAAAGTGGAAAACAACGATTGGTCTGCAACGACTGAAAATAAATCTGTACTTCCCGTAGGAACGGAAATCGTTGTACAGGCAATAGAGGGCGTTAAGCTGATAGTAAAGCCCGTTGGTGAAACAGTTGTAAAAATCTGAGAAAAATTTCATTGAAAAGAGGTAATTTATTATGCCGGGTTGGTTGATAGGATTTATTATTGTATTTGCAATCATCATTGCGATAATCATAGGAAATATTAAGGTAGTACCGCAGGCAAATGCTTATGTCATTGAGAGATTTGGCGTTTACTACAAGACATGGAACACGGGACTTCATGTAAAAGTGCCGTTTGTAGATAGGGTTGCAAGGAAAGTGTCACTCAAAGAGCAGGTTGTTGACTTTGAACCGCAGTCCGTTATTACAAGAGATAACGTTTCCATGCAGATAGACACGGTTGTATATTTCCAGATTACAGACTCCAAGCTTTATACTTACGGTGTAGAGCGTCCGATAATGGCAATAGAAACCCTTTGTGCAACGACTTTGAGAAATATCATAGGTGAACTCGAACTCGATAACACGCTTACTTCAAGAGATAAAATCAATGACAGAATAAGGGAAATACTTGATGAAGCGACAGACGCATGGGGTATCAAAGTAAAGAGAGTTGAATTGAAGAATATACTTCCGCCCAGAGAAATACAGGTAGCAATGGAAAAGCAGATGAAAGCGGAACGTGAAAGACGTGCCAAGATACTCGACGCAGAAGGTGCAAAGACAAGTCAGATACTCGTAGCAGAGGGTGAAAAAGAGGCTGCAATATTGCGTGCAGAGGCTGTCAAGGAAACAAAGATACGTGAGGCACAAGGTGAGGCAGAAGCGATATTTGTCGTACAGCAGGCTTATGCAGACAGCTTGAAAATGCTGAACGCAGCCGCACCGACTGACAGAGTTATTGCATTGAAGAGTTTGGAGGCATTCCAGAAAGTCGCAGACGGCAGGGCTACAAAGATAATTATACCGTCAGATATACAGAATATGGCAGGACTTGCAGCGACTTTGAAAGAAATGGTGACAGACGGGGATATAGATAAAACTCCGAAACAGCCTGTCAATACACAGCCCGTACAGCCTCGCAGACCGCATATAGACAATACAGGAAGTATCGGTACACAGACACCTCCTCCGAGTGTGACAAGACCTGTTGACGCACAGAATGATTTGAGATACAGGGCACAGCAAATGCTTAACCAGAACGCTCCCAGAAATTGATATTAACGTGAGCTCGATGGAAAAGCTATTTGATTCGTTGTTTCGACCCCTCCGTCAAAAATTGACAATTAAAATTGTCAATTTTTGACACCTCCCCTTTCAGGGGAGGCAAGGGTGTGACTGCAAGTTTTTGATACTTTTCAGCTATATTGATAGAAAAAAGCTGATTTTAAGCGAAAAAAGCAGGCTCGCCTCCCCTGAAAGGGGAGGTGCCGAGCGTAGCGAGGCGGAGGGGTCTGGACAGCAAATAAACTTGAATTTCCCACAACAACAGGT
>ONIF01000216.1 GCA_900317795.1 uncultured Eubacteriales bacterium
TCATATCGGGTACAGACTACTCCGTAAAATACACAAACAACATAAATGCAGGAACCGCAAAAGTCACTGTAACAGGTACGGGCAATTATAAAGACTCTGCATACATAAACTTTGCAATAACCCCTAAAAATATTTCGGGAATGACATTTAATGTCGAGCCTCAGACAATGACATACAACGGTACGGCTCAAAAACCGAATGTATCTGTTGCCGATTCTGATAAAACACTTGTCAAAGATACAGATTATACAGTATCGGTATCAAACAATATAAACGCAGGTACAGCAAATATTTCTTTCAAAGGAAAAAACAATTATACCGGAACTGTAAAAAAGACCTTTGTTATATCTCCGAAGTCTGTAAAAACACTGACAATAAAACTCAGCAGTACACAGTACACATATGACGGAAAACCTAAGCTCCCTACAGTCACAATAACAGACGGAACAGAAACTCTTTCACAGGATACCGATTATACTATAAGCTATAAAAATAACACAAACGCAGGCACAGCCTCAGTTATAATAACAGGTACCGGCAATTACAACAGCACTGTAACTAAAAGCTTTACAATAGCCTCACAGACACAGCAGGAACTGAACGGGCGCATGGTAACTATAAACCCGTCAAACTTTGTATATGATCATAAAGTACACAGACCCTATGTAAAGGTTATTGATGGAAAGACCACGCTGAAAGAAGAAACTGATTATACAATTTCATACACAGGCACCGTAAATGCCGGACAGGGTAATGTCATAGTAAAAGGCATCGGAAAATATACCGGCACTGTAACAAAAACTTTTACTATATCTGCAAAATCCGTTCAGGGAATTCAGGTATCTGCGGAAAAAAATTCGTATATTGCAACAGGCTCGGCAATCAGACCTGCAGTCAGCGTAAAAGACGGAAAGTATGATCTTGTAAGAGGAACCGACTATGCTGTAAGTTATTCAGACAATAAAAACACAGGCATCGGAAAGATCACTATATCCGGAAAGAATAACTACAAGGATGAAACCTGTGTATATTTTGCAATAGTAAATCCTAAGAATGATTTTGAATTCGGAAAAGATAACTGGGGCTTTATAAATGCATCATATAACGGTGATTTCAAGAATATTTCATATAAAAACATGATAAACGATGATTACAAAAAAATACTCAAATCAAATCTTTCAAATTCCGAATATCAGACTATATTTTTGGGAGACGGAAAAGAAAGCCCGTGGCTGTCAAGCACATTCAGCGGTGCATGTCACGGAATGTCAGCTCTTGCATGGCTTTCGGAAGCAGGATTTATAAATTATTCTGATTATAAGAAAAATGCATCTTCACTTTATGATCTTGACAGACCCTCAGATAATATAAAAATCAGCTCTCTTATAACCTATTATCAGATGCTGCAAGCAAAAGATGTTACTCAGCAGCAGTACAGAACAATACCAAACAAGAGCAATAAAGAAAATATAGAGAAAATAATAAATCTTCTCAAAGCAGGAAATAATGTTCTGATAGGATACAAGCAAAAAGATTACGGCGGCCATTCGGTACTTGCTTACGGATATGAAGAAGGTATAAGCCGCACAATAAACGGTATAACATATAACGGCCGTATAAAAGTATATGATCCGAATTTCAAGGGATACAACAGCTTTGCAGACATATACTTCAACTCAAAATACAATTATAACTGGTTTATTCGTGATCACGGAGCAAACGGCATATCATCAAGCCAGTTTGGCGCAAGATTAAATTATATAAGCGCAGATATCGGAGAAATAAATGAAGGCGGAATACTTTCATTAAAAAATGATAATTCAAAAAATAAATTTGTTGCACGTATAGATGCACCGAAAATATCAAATAACCGTTCGATATCAAAGGTTGCCGAAACCGCAAGCGGCTCATACATGAATTATGCATCAGATGATATAATAGAGGACTATTCCTTTATGAATGCAGGAGATTCGGCAGGAACAATAGGATATAATCTTTATGATCCTGATGCATCATACAAAGTCGAGCAGGATGATCCAAATAAGCTTTCACTGATGATCGATTATGAAAAATGCAATTTTTCTGCATACTCTGCATCGGGAAGATCTGTTATATTCGATAAGAAAGGCTATATAATCCTTGAAAGCAATTCCTCGGAATTTCAGCTTGCTATGACATGGGACAACGATTATCCTACACAGTGGTTCACGATACAGGTATCAGGCGATGATGTAAACGAAGCATCACTTCTCAGAAAAAACAATGGTTATATACTCAAAGCCGACAATCTGAAAAATATAAAGATACGCATGAACAACAAGGAAGAATCAGTATCGGCAAGCTTTACGACAAAATATAAGTCAGCATATATCTATGAAACAGATGATAACAAAATAGGAGTAAAGGTAGATACTGACGGCAACGGAACACACGAAACAAAGATAAATACTGTGGAAATACTTGAGAATCTTTCTTCTATCTCAAATGATGAGATAATCACAGGTGACAGCATAACGATAAATGTAGATGCATCGGGCGGAAAAGGAAACTATAATTATGCGGTGTGGTACAGGAGATCAGCAGATACATCATGGAAAACAAAACAGAGCTACAGCGCAAATTCAACTATCACTTTCAAGCCTGCATATACCGGTGAATATGAGATAAGCGTAGGAGTACGCGATGGAAGCGGAAAGGTAACAAAAAAGTATTTCACGCTAAAAGTAAATGAGGTTCTTCAGAACATCTCGACCATATCATCAAAAAGCATCAAATTTGGTTCGTCAGTGACGATAAACGCCAAAGGATACGGCGGACTTGGAAACTATAAATACGGTGTATGGTACAAAAGAGACGGCGAAGATACATGGAAGACCAAACAGGACTACAGCGATAAATCAAAAATAACTTTCAAGCCTGCCGCAGCTGTAAAGTACTATGTTCGTGTAAAGGTAAAAGACGAAAGAAAAACCACAGTAACAAAAACATTCACACTTACTGTAAAATAAAAGTATCAAAATAAACGTTATATCGAACAGTATCAAAAATTCCCTCTGAACGGCATGTTCAGGGGGAATTTTTCAGTATCATATTAAACGAATGTTTAATATGATACTGAACGGCAGTTCAGCCGGAACGTTGGTGTAAAATAATTACGGAGATTTTTTCAATAACTAAAAATCGCGTGAATAAACTTCCCCATGATTATCAGAGCGGAGCGCAGCGAGCGAAAACGCGAATTGACTGCGGAGGCAATCCGGAACTGATTACTTGACAAATCATATGAAAATGGTAAAATATATTTAGCAAGTAACATAAATTTTTTAAAAGAAGTGAAAACATGTCAACTACTACGACTTAAAGAAGTCATAGCTTGCAAATGTCCGGTGGTGTGTAGGTTTACAATTGATATGTTACAGTTAGCAAAAAAAGATAGCAAATAGGAAGAACCTGTGTTACAGTTAATTTGCTACAAAAAACAACAACAAAGGAGACTCCTATTTGCTATGAATACTGTAACACAAAAGATGAAGTTTCGTCAATCCCTGATTAAATATTCAATGAAACATGGTGTAACAAAGGCTGCAATCAAATACGATGTTACTCGTCAGTACATTTACTTCTGGAAAAGAAGATATGACGGAACACTTCAATCTCTTGCCGATCGGTCACACAGACCGGCACATCATCCAAATGAACACACAGAGGAAGAAATAAAGCTGATAAAGGATATGAGAAGAAGAAACCCTCACGCCGGACTGGTGGTGTTCTGGGTAAAGCTGCGATTAAGAGGATATAAAAGAAGCATAACAGGACTTTACCGTATGCTCCGGAAACTCGGGGAGCCTCGTTAGACACCTCCGAACCCCAAATACATACCTAAGCCCTATGATAAGATGCTCTATCCAGGGCAGCGAGTGCAGGTTGACGTAAAAGTCGTCCCTACCGCTTGTATTGTAGGTGATGCCAAGGGCGAACGGTTTTATCAGTACACAGCCATTGACGAATACTCTCGTTTCAGATATATTGAGGCTTTCAGAGAGCAAAACACCTATTCATCAAAAGTTTTTCTGAGTGTGTACAGACCGATAATGGCTTTGAGTTTACCAAGAAGTTTAGCGGCAGCAAGAAGCCAAAAGATATGACGCTCTTTGAGGTATACCTCAAAGAGAAAGGAATAAGACACAAGCTCATCAGACCCTACACTCCAAGACATAATGGCAAGGTAGAACGCTCACATAGAAAAGATAATGAATACTTCTATGCAACACACTCTTTCTACTCATTTAACGATTTTGAAAAGCAATTAGCTGTTCACAGCAGGAAATACAATAACTTTCCTATACGACCTCTTAAATGGAAATCTCCTCGTGAGGTTATCAATCACTTTTTAGAAACAGGCGAAGTTGATGCTATTTAAAAAAATGTGTAACACATCATTGACAAACCAACAGTTATATGACAGACATCATCTGCAGTGCACTCTTTGACATCATAGCTGACAGGAATATGCAGATAATACTTATTATCACGGCAAACAAGCTTTGCCGTGCCGAATTGATAAGTATCTTTATTAAAATACTTTTCAAACGGTTTGTTGCAATAAGATAAACGCAAACGACCTTCAAGCGTATTGACAGAGAAACAGTTATTTGTCAGAGAGTAATCTCTGTTCCAGACAAGTTCGTACTGCAGCTTTTTAAAGACGGGCTTTATCCAGTCCTTCTGATTTGTAAGAACAGTCTTGTAGCGGGCGATAACAGTTTTAATAACAGACTGAGCCATCTGAGAACGTAAAGCAAACTTCTCTCTTAACTGATAATATAACACTTTGCTAAGCGACCCCTGCTTCAGATCATGCGTATTGAAGATATACGCTGAAACATAATTGCAAGCTTCACGGTAAGCAGTCATTGTAGAGAAAAAAAGAGCTTCATCTTCAGCTTTTGTCTTGAGCTTCAGTCTGATCGTTATCGTTTGCTGCATTTAAATTCACCACCTTTCACTAATGATATTATAACATATTTGTTAGTGAAAATTAAGTAAAAATATTATAAGAAAGGAAGAACTGCAATTCCTCACTCACTTATAGAAGTGAGTAAGGAATTGCAGGAAAACGATGAATAAAAACATACTCACGCTTTTTGTACTTGATGACAATGAAAAAAAAGAACTCTTGGAGAAATATTTGCTTCCCCATGATAAGACTGTTTCTGAAGTGAAAAAAAACAACATAATAAATTCGGAACCAGAAATACCTCCTGAAGATAAAGCTGAAAATATTCCAGATATAGATATACTTCCTGATAAAAAAGTATCTGCCAAGGAAAAAGATACCGTAAAAAAAACTAACGGAAAAAAGTTTGCTGTTATTGCATCTGTTTTTGCTGCAGTTATCGTTGCTTTTACTTCATTCTGTATCATATCCTCCGCTGTAAAAAAAGATACCTTAAAAACCTCTGTTTCTGACATAAATGAAACAACTGTTATTATTTCAGACAAAAACGATATTCAAAAAGACAAAACAACATCTGTTTCAAGCGTTTCTGTAACCGAAAGCAAACCCTCAGCTTCGAGTGTACCTGCAACCGAAAGCAAACCTTCAGTTTCGAGTGTTCCTGTAACCGAAAGCAAACCTTCAGTTTCGAGTGTTCCTGTAACCGAAAGCAAACCTTCAGTTTCGAGTGTTCCTGCAACCGAAAGCAAACCCTCGGCTTCAAGTGTTCCGCCTGCCGCAAGTACACCTGCAGTTGTAGTCTCGGATACGGATGTTCCGGAAAAGCGCTCAGAGTTAGGATTTCAAGGTGCAAATGATGACGATCATGACAACAGCCTCTCTTCTATAAGAGTAATACACCCCCCTGAAAAGACGCAGTATTTAAAAGGTGAATCTCTCGATATGACGGGTCTGAAAATAGAAGCGTCATACAATGACGGTTCTATAAATACCATAGAAAGCAATAAATGCACCTTTAGCGGATTTGACTCATCTTCCAAGGGTATCAAGACCATAAATA
>ONIF01000416.1 GCA_900317795.1 uncultured Eubacteriales bacterium
GTCAGCGAAGTTTCCGAAATATCCGTTGAGGAAGTCAGCGAAGTTTCCGAAATATCCGTTGAGGAAGTCAGCGAAGTTTCCGAAATATCCGTTGAGGAAAGCAGTGAAATTTCCGAGATTTCGGAAAGTAAAACGGCTTGCACAATTTCAATATCATGTCAAACTTTGTTGAATAACCTTGACAGAGTGAAGAAAAATAAATTGGCGGTAATACCATCAAATGCGGTGATATTGTCGGCTGTAAAAGCGGAATTTGCAGAGGGTGAAAGTGTTTTTGATGTGACAAAGCGTGTTTGCATGGAAAATAAGATACCGTTTGAATTTACACTTGCCCCGATATATAACACGGCTTATATTGAAGGAATAGGGAATATATATGAATTTGACTGCGGAAGTACATCGGGGTGGCTGTATAAAGTGAACGGGGAGTTTTTAAGTTACGGGTGTTCGGACTGCAAGTTAAGTGACGGTGATGTGATAGAGTGGGTATATACCTGTGACTTGGGAAAGGACGTTGGAAATGAATATAAAGAGTGAATTCAGCCGATTTCACCCGACGGTGCAGTTTATCTATTTCACGTCTGTGATATTTTTTGCAATGTTCATAAGAGAGCCTGTATTTATCGGAATATCGCTGATATTCTCAATATTATACTCAACGTACTTGGGCGGAAAAAAAGCATTGAAAGCGATATTTGCCTTTATCGTGCCTATGTTTTTGCTGATAGCGGTGATAAATCCTTTATTCAATCATGCAGGCGTGACAATATGGTTTTACCTGCCTGACGGAAACCCTTTTACAATGGAATCACTTGTATATGGGATTGTGTCGGGAGGACTGTTTTCATGTACAATGCTTTGGTGTATTTGTTTGAGATACATCATGACATCGGATAAAATCATATATCTTTTCGGGAGAGTTGCACCGAAATTAAGCCTGTTAATATCAATGATACTGAGATTTATCCCGAAATTGTCGGCACATTTCCGAGAAGTCAGAAATGCCCGAAAAAATATCGGCTGTGACATTACAGACGGGAATTTTAAAGAGAGAATTGGAAACGGTGTGCGTATCATTTCGGCAGTGCTTCAATGGGTGATGGAAAATTCCATTGACACGGCAAACTCCCTTGAAAGCAGGGGATACGGCTTGGCAAGACGAACAGCATTTTCCCTGTTCAAGATTGAAAAGCGTGATGTAATCATCATTTTGGCGGTATTGATATGTGATATATGTGTCATGTGGGGATATTTCGGGGGAATATTGGAATTTGAGTATTTTCCGATGATAAGCGAATTGAGAATAAATGTGCCGTTGATATTGGTATATGTGATTTTGTGTATAATGCCGTTAATACTTGACATAATGGAGGGAAGAAAATGGAGATATACAGAGTTGAAAATTTAAGTTTCCGTTATGCGACAGCGGAGAAAAATGCACTTGAAAAGATATGTTTTTCAGCGGAGAGCGGGGAATTTATCACAATATGCGGATTGTCGGGGAGCGGTAAAAGCACGCTTTTACGGCAGTTAAAGACCGTTTTACAGCCTTACGGAGAGAGAACGGGAAATATATATTTTTGCGGAAAGGCACTTTCCGAAACGGATTTAAGAACGCAGTCGGAGAAAATAGGCTTTGTCATGCAGTCGGCAGAAAATCAGTCCGTAACGGATAAAGTGTGGCATGAACTGGCATTCGGCTTGGAAAGCCTTGGCTTAAAGAATGAAGTGATACGCAGACGGACTGCCGAAACAGCGGAGTTTTTCGGAATTTCAAAGTGGTTTGAAAAGAGTGTAGATGAGTTGTCGGGCGGTCAGAAACAGATATTAAATTTAGCGTCTGTCATGGTCATACAGCCCGATGTATTGATACTTGACGAGCCGACAGCACAGCTTGACAAAATTGCCACTGAAAATTTCATAAGTCTTTTGGTGAAGATAAATAAAGAATTGGGAACGACAATTATATTGAGTGAACACAGTTTAGACGGCATATACGGAGTAAGTGACAGGATAATTGTAATGTCGGAGGGGAGGATAATTTCAGACGGAAAGCCAGAAATTATTGCCAAAAAGCTGTATGAAACGAAAAGCGAAGTATTTGATAGTATGCCGTCAGAGGTAAAAGTTTACGAGTATGCAGACGGCAAAAATAAAAGTCCGTTGAGTGTGGGCGAGGGCAGAAAATGGCTTGAAGAATTTGCACTTCATAAAAGGCTGAACCAAATAGA
>ONIF01000218.1 GCA_900317795.1 uncultured Eubacteriales bacterium
AAAAATATTCTTTCGGAAGGATTAAGGCTTTTAGCCTGATAAATAACGAGTAGGGACGGTTCAGCCCGATTTTACGCCTGTGGAGTTAGTAGGTTACGAGGACGATGAAGCAGGAAGCCCATTGGCTTTAGACAATGGGTAGTTCACAGGGTTGGAGGGTCAAGCCTTCCAATAAAGGAGTTGTTGGAAGGGAGGGATATGTGGTATAATGAGAATGGAAAAGTGAAGCCAAACAGGGCTGTTTTCCATAACAAGGAGATGAAAAAGATATGGATACCAATGTATTGTCGGATATTTTTAATGAGCTTTTGAACGACAGCTGTTTTATTAAAGTGACCGGTGTCCCAAATATCAAGACAAATGCAGACGGTAAGGAATTTTTGAAGAAATACATAGAATATTGCCGTCAGATTGAAATCGATCGTCTTGTAAAAATAAGAGGTATGCTGGAGAGTCTTGGATTTGATGCGAGAAATTGTGCACAGGCAATTGCACAAAGAATAAAGGAAATGACAGAGGCCTGTCATACTGATTTGTCAGATGACGAAAAAGCTATTTTATGTCATGACAGCAATACGAAAGGCTATGATGCTGTGCCGAACTATGAAACGGTTCGTAAATGGTTATCTAAAAGCGGTGCCAGAAACCCAAGCCGCTGGTCTTTATATCAGATTGCCTTTGCTTTGGGTTTGCGTGCCTGTTTCCCGAAAGATATTGATGATCCGACCATTGAAAACTACAAAGGAACCGTTAATTATCTTTTCAACAAGGTTTATAATCAGCGGTTTGTTACCAGAACGGCACATGAACTGATTTTCATTTTCTGCCTGCTTCACGGGAAAAGCTACACGGATGCGCTGAAAATGTATTGTCAGTATAAAAAGGGGTATGAGGAAAGAATATCTGAAGGACAAGACACGTTTGTTGTTTTGGAAAATAACAGCACGCTGTTTTTTGTTTCAAAAGGCATCAATAACGACGAACAAGGATTTGTTGAAGATTTGATTGTCCTGTCGCCCCTTTTGGAGGATGCGCATTCCTCTGTTTTCGGCAGACTCGAAGAATGGCGGCAATATTTTGAGCAGGATGAAACGACAGAGAATTTCAAAAATTATCCAAAAGGTAATTTGACGGTTGGAGAAAGTGTTTTCATCAGCAAGACACTGAAAAAGAATTTACAGCTTCTTGACAGCCGGATGAGGATCACGTCTGCCCTTTATGAACATCCGATGAATGCGGAAGATGAAAACCGACTGATTGATCAATTTGAGAATTTTGGTATATCGAAAGAGCTTTACCAGCTTTTGAAAGGCTATTGTGACTACAGTATAAGTGCCGAATTTGGAGAAGGCAGTCAGCCGTTCTTTTCTGAAATCATCGACGATGTGATGCTGACAGCCGAAGAAATCTTTGCCAAGAGAATCGAAAACGAAAACGGTGTTTCTGAATGGCGGATGGATATTTATCGGGAGCTGAGTCATAATCTGATTTATCGTGATCTGCGAAAAGCGGTGATCGTCACTCATTTCTTCCGATACTGGTCAAGCACGGATCGTGATGATGAACTGGATTATGATGATTATGTCGGCGAAATCAACGAAATCCTGACAGATTTGTTTTATCTGCCCCTGTACCTCAAAAACAGTTATGACTGCTTTTTTATGCTGTGTGCTAAAACAAAGGATCCTATCGGGACTTATTACGCTGTTTTTAGGGAGATTTTTCATATCTATAAGCAGTATAACTATGGATTCATTTCTTCGGATAACTTTCCGAGCCGTGCATACTGTGAGCTTCAGGCCAGCGAATTGATTTACGATTATGACGCATTGATACCGCTTGATCAGTCGGCGGTTCAAAAGGAAATGTTGCAGGCTATACAGGAAATATCGAAGGGACAAAAATAAAGAGCAGAATCAAACTGCAAGGTTTATACTATGGTTACCGAAACAAAAGAAAGGGGATCATAGTATGTTCAAAATTAACGGAATAACGGCTTTTCAGGCAGTGGTAGAAAGTGTAGAGCGTTATAAAGTCTATTTCCGTCTGGAAGACAAAAGCCGAGGTCTGATGTATGCGTATGATTTGCCGGGTTATCAAGCGGATATGGCTTGTCTGTTTCAGGCGGGTCAGACCGTATATGTCCGCAAAAAAGAAATCCTTTACAAGGGCATGGCATTGGTCACGACAGAAGGATTGACGGAAAACGACTTGTTGGAGCATATCGTTGGAGAAGAACGCATTGGCATAGCATACAAAACAGTAAAAGACGGTACTCTTGTGCAGTTATCCCCTTGTGTCAGTGTATTTCTTTGGCAGGTATACCTTTCGGAGAACACAAAAGTGATAGTGTCCGTACAGCAGAACAAAGCGGGTAAGATAAAACCTTACCTCAGCAGTGTTATTTATGACGATTACATAGAGGAAACTCCCATATTTACGCTGAAATATAACCCGATGGAGCTGCCGAAAGAAGCACAGCAGGCCGCATAAGAAAGAGGTGGAAACCGTGTTATTTACATCCGAAAGAAGCGAATTGCTTCGTGATACTGTATTGATGCTGGAGAATATCGAATGCCGTATTCTGGAAAAGCTCGGCGAAGGAACTTCCTGCATTGTTTATAAAGCACAAATGCCCATCTGTATAGATGGGCAAACTTTCGACAGAACGGTTGTTTTGAAAGAACTGTATCCCAAGGGGCTGGAGATTGCAAGAAATACAGACCATTGCCTTGTCATTCCGGAAGGTTCACAGGCTCTTTTTAATCAATATATGTCCCGTTTCAAAAGGGCTTGCCAAAGGCAAATTGAACTGCGAAACGATGCGGACATGACAAATGCTGCCACAGAGATTCAGCATATATACAGCCTGAACAATACGCTGTATTCCGTTATGGGCATTGTGACGGGGAAATCTTACGAAAAAGAGCGTCCTGAAGACCTGAGAAAAATTCTGAATGTTGGTATGTCACTGGCGCATTATATTGCACGCTGCCATGAAAGGGGCTTTCTGTATCTGGACATCAAGCCGGCCAATATTCTTAATGCCGTACTTCCGGGGGATAATGTTGCTGTCCGGCTGTTCGATTTCGATACGGTGGTCACGAAGGGAGAAGCCCAAAAAGGGGATGTTTCCTATTCCGAAGGCTATGCCGCCCCTGAGGTAAAGAAAGCAAAACAAGGAACCGGAAGTTATGCCGACATACGGGAACAATCCGATCTGTTTTCCATCGGTTCGGTGATCTTTGAGAAAATCATGGGCAGATGCTCACAGGCCGAAGACCATTCCAAGGGCAAACGGTGGGATTTCAGCCAGAATCCCTATCTGAGAAATGCTGTTCCACAGCTTCAAAAAGGCATTACAGAGCTTTTCAGAAAAACGCTGGCACGCAATCCAAACAGCCGGTATGTATCTGCACAGGAATTGAAAGAAACATTGGAAAAGCTGATGAAGCTGGCTGACATCAGGGTTTTTCTGAAAAAACAGCGAATTGCTCCTTGTACGCCGAAAAGTATTTATATGACCAGAAAGACGGTTTTGTCTCAAATTGCCGAGAAACTAAAGGAATACCATATGTTGCACCTGTACGCCATCGGTGGAAGCGGCAAAAGCGAAACGGCAAGGGAATTCGCCCAGCAATACGCCGAACAGTATGACTTTATCCAGTCTGTTTTCTATTCCGGCAGCCTGAAAAAGACCATCGCCAACCTTGACTTTGTGGGTCTGGAAGACAAAAACAGATTTGCACATACTGACGAAGAAATTGACAGGCTGTATAAATACAAGTACGGCCTTTTGGGTAATCAGTCTATGTATGGGGACAATACCCTGCTGATTATCGACAACTATGATTACAATGCTGACCCTGAATCAGAGGAGTATAAACAGAACATAACCATCATTCAGCAGTTGAAAGACCTGCATATACATGTTTTATTCACCACACGGAGAAAGCCGTCCGACAGCACCAGATGTCTGGATTTGTCGAATCTGTCTCCGGAAGAACTATCGCATTGGTGGATGAAATCATCAAGGTGTCCTATTACCATACGATGACCGTCAAACTCGTTGCCATGCAGTCGGCTAAATACCGGAAACCTCTCAGCGAATACCTTGACATTCTGACAAAAAGCGGGCTAAATTCCGGCATCAAGGGCAGACTTACCAACGAAAAAGACGGGGAAGCCGTCACCATGTCAACCGTGTATGAGCATATCAAAGCCCTGTTTGACTTTGAACATCTCAGCGAACCGCAGAAATATATCATGGTCAACGCTTGTTTACTGCCCTTATCCGGTCTGGAAACAGGTGTTTTCAGCGATTTTATCGGTTTATCCGGCGACTGCCTTAACCCCGATATAGAAGACCTTATTAACAGTGGCTGGATAGAATACGCCGATACGGCCGAAAGTCAGCTGACCGCCGAAACCAAAATCACCCTGCACCCCTTGATTGGTGACCTTGTCCGCAACGAATTAAAGCCGGAAATGACAGAAGAAAAGTGCGGGAAGTTCTATGAGGCTTTCCTGAATCTGATTGATGAATGGGGCAACCTGAAAGCCAAAGGAAAAGATGGCCTTCAGCAAGAAAATAGGATATACGATCTATTTTCCAATATTTACGCAATATACGAAGATTATCACATTAAGGAAGCCATCAACTGTATAGTTATTTCTTCTGCCGGAATATTCGTCAAGCATCATATGATTATCTCTGACGGTGCCATTATCTCGTATTTTGGCAACGCCAAGCAATTAGAAATTCCTGCCGATGTGACACACATCAGCAGCAGTGCTTTTGAGGTCTGTTCTACTTTGACACAAATCACCATCCCAGATAGCGTAAAAAGCATTGGAGATCGGGCTTTTGATGGTTGTTCTTCTCTGATAAAGGTCACAATCCCCGATAGTGTGACGAGTATCGAATGGGGGACGTTTTCCAGTTGCACAAGCCTGACCTCCGTCACGATTCCCGATAGCGTGACAAGTATCGAAGAGTATGCGTTTTGTGGGTGCACAAGCCTGACCTCCGTCATGATTGTATGCGTTTTGTGAGTGCACAAGCCTGACCTCCGTCATGATTCCCGATAGCGTGACAAGTATAGAAGAGTATGCGTTTTGTGAGTGCACAAGCCTGACCTCCGTCATGATTCCCGATAGCGTGGCAAGTATCGAAGAGTATGCGTTTTGTGGGTGCACAAGCCTGACCTCCATCACGATAGGCAACAGCGTGACAAGCGTTGGAGATTCTGCTTTTAAAGGCTGTTCCGCTCTTACGAGTATCATTCTTCCTGTCAGTTTGAAACATTTAGGCAACAAGGTTTTTGAGAACTGTATCTCTTTGAAGTGTGTTAGTATACCAGATCAATTAAGGTTAAAAGAAATAGGTGAAGGAATTTTTGATGGGTGTGTTTTATTATCTGATACGGATTCTATTGTAAAAAAATTGGAAGAAAAAAGAATCAAAGTGCCGTATATGGTGCGCCTGTTCCGAAAGATCATAAAATATATCGTACCAGATGAATGGGAATCCGATGTCATCGCAGAAAATCCTACCCCTATCGCCACTCCTGCTTATGATAAAAACTTAAAACATATTACCATCCCAGAAGGTACATGTTTCATATCATACGATCAATTCAGACATAATACAGTCATGACCGATATTACAATTCCTTCTAGTGTTACTGAACTGGGAAAAGGTTGTTTTGAAGGTTGTTCTTCTTTACATCAAATATCTCTACCAAATAAAATCAAAGAAATTCCCGTTGATGCATTTAAGAATTGCACTTCTTTGATGCGTATTGATTTTCCCAAAAGTCTCCTAAGCATAGAATACGGTGCTTTTGAAAATTGTGTTTCTTTGACACAAATTAAGATTCCTGACTGCGTGACAGAAATCGGATTTGCAGCTTTTAAAGATTGTTTTTCATTGGCAGAAGTCACACTTCCTGACAGCGTAACATACATTGGGAGATCAGGTTTTCATGGATGTAGTTCATTGACCACAATTATCATTCCTATAGGCGTGAAAAGTATTGAATCTTTTACATTTTTTGGATGCGCTTCATTGAATAGCATCACGATTCCAGACGGAGTGGAAGGAATCGGGTGGTCAGCTTTTGCTGGATGTGCATCATTGGTCAAGATGTTTTTTCCTGACAGCGTGACATACATCGGAGAAAAAGCCTTTGACGGGTGCAATAGTCTGAACCTGGTTGTTGTGCTGAATAGGGAAGTCGATCTGTCCGAAAGCCTGATAGGGTATTACACCGATAACAACGGCTTATACCGAAAGAAAGACGACATGACCATCAAAGGCTACCGAAACTCCACCGCCGAGCAATACGCCCAAAAGAACAGCTTTGATTTTGTTCCCCTTGACTGAAAACATACAGTACAACAACGCACCCGCTTGTCTTTTATATGACAGGCGGGTGTATTTTTATGGAAAGATAAATGAACGGCAACTGTTTATAGAATCGAGGTGTCACTCAGGCTTGTAAATGAGTGTGGGTGTGAACTACCCATTGTCTAAAGCCAATGGGCTTCCTGCTTCATCGTGTTCGTAACCTACTAACTCCACAGGCGTAAATTCGGGCTGAACCGTCCCTACTCGTTATTTATCAGGCTAAAAGCCTTAAACCTTCCGAAAGAATATTATTTGCAGCATTGACATCTCTGTCGTGGATAGT
>ONIF01000262.1 GCA_900317795.1 uncultured Eubacteriales bacterium
GGAAGAACCTGAGGAAAGTACAGAAGATGAGCCGTCAGTTGAGAATGTTGTCAATAGATATATCAGACAGGGCTATGAAGATATAAGACACGGTTATGAAGTATTGTTTGGTGCATGAGGTAAAAAATGGATAAAATTTTAACGGGATTGATCGTTAAGGCTATCAGCGGTTTCTACTATGTTGAAACCGCTGAAATGCTATATGAATGCAAGGCAAGGGGAATTTTCAGGAAAAAAGGTATCAGTCCGTTTGTCGGTGACAGCGTCAATATAAGCATATCCGCTGACGGAAAGGGCATGATTGACGAAATCCTCCCAAGAAAAAATTCTATTATTCGCCCTCCTCTTGCCAATCTTGACAGACTTTTTATTATATCATCTGTTGCAGAGCCGTCACCGAGTACGATTATTATAGATAAAATAACCGCTGTTGCGGAAAGTAAGAACATACAGCCGATAGTTATTTTCACAAAATCGGATTTGGCAGACTGTTCAAAACTTCTTGAAATATATCAAAAATCGGGTATCACCGCCCTTTCATACAGTATCAAAACGGGTGAGGGCAAGGAAAATATCATATCCCTGCTTGAAAACAAAATCTCTGCATTTACGGGAAATACAGGTGTAGGAAAGTCGTCCATGCTGAATTCGATATTCCCCGAATTTGACATACAGACGGCAGAAATAAGCCGTAAACTCGGCAGGGGCAGGCATACCACCCGTCATAGTGAATTGTATAAAATAAACGGTGGATATGTGGCAGATACTCCGGGATTTTCCACAGTCGATATAGAAAGATATGAAATGATAGAGCTTGAAAAAATACAGTACTGTTTTCCCGAATTTGATGATTATATATGCAGATGTCAATTTACGGGGTGTTCGCATACCGTTGAAAAGGGTTGTGCAGTCTTGCAGGCAGTCGCTGACGGCAAAATTGCGAAGTCCCGACATGAAAGCTATCAATTCATGTATAACGAAGTGAAAGCAATTCCGAAATGGCGGTAAAGAGAGTGGAGTGTGGAGAGTGGAGAGTGAAGTGAAAGAGCGATGTGTGATAATAGGTGCGTCACCTGTATGTGACACGGAGATGATTAAAAAAAGCGTGCGTGAAAGTGATTTTGTCGTATGTGCCGACGGGGGTTACAAATATGCATTGATGGCAGGCATAAAGCCCGATTTGATAATAGGTGACTTTGATTCGGCAGAGTTTCCCGAAAACGTCAAGTGTGATATAGTGAAATTACCCGTGCATAAAGATGATACAGATACCATGTATTGTGTCAGGGAGTGCGTGAAGATGGGATATAAAACAATTTTGCTTTTTGGCATGACGGGCGGACGGCTTGACCATACATTTGCGAATTTCTGTACGCTTCTCTATACAGCGGAAAATGGTGTCAATGCAAAAATGCTTGACGGTGAAAACATGATTTTTGCCATGACGGAGGGCATGAAAGAAGTGCTTGAAAATAAAAAGGGACATATATTTTCAATATTTCCGTTTGGCTGTGAAAGCTGTGAAGTCACTCTTGACGGCTTTGAATATCCTTTAAAAGAGGGAATATTGAAAGCAAATTTCCCTTTGGGGGTAAGTAATTGTGTCATTTCGGAGAGGGCTGAAATTCATCTGCATAAAGGCAGTACAATATGTATAATGGAAAATTGAAAATTGAAAATGGAAAATTGGGTGAGAGTATGTTAAAAAATAAAGTAGTGGTTGTGGGAGTGACGGGAAGCATAGCGGCATATAAATCCGCCCAGCTTGTCAGCGACTTGGTGAAAGAGGGCTGTGAAGTTCATGTTATCATGACGAAAAATGCGTTGAATTTCATCAACCCGATAACATTTGAAACGCTTACAGGCAGAAAATGCCTTGTAGATACGTTTGACAGGAATTTTGAATATAGTGTGACACACGTTTCTCTGTCACAAAAGGCGGATATATTTATGATAGCCCCAGCGTCAGCGAATATCATAGGCAAGATTGCAAACGGAATTGCAGATGATATGCTTTCTACAATGGTAATGGCGGCAAAATGCCCTGTATTGATAGCCCCTGCAATGAATAAATATATGTTTATGAACAGCATTGTGCAGGAGAATATAGAGAAACTCAAAAGACATGGTTACAAAATCATATCGCCTGCTGTGGGCAGATTGGCTTGTAATGATACGGGGATAGGGAAATTGCCTGATGTGGACATTTTGATTGAACACATCAAGCATGAGATAGCAAATGAAAAGGATTATAAGGGATTAAAAGTGCTTGTTACGGCAGGTGCTACACAGGAATCGCTTGACCCCGTGAGATATATAACAAATCATTCAACGGGCAAAATGGGGTATGCCATAGCACAGGCGGCAAGTGAGAGAGGTGCGGAAGTAACACTTGTCAGCGGAGAGGCAAATATAAAACCGCCTGTATTTGCAGAGCTTATCAAAGTGAAGTCGGCAGAGGATATGTTCAATGCGGTAAAAGAGAATTTGTCCGAAAGTGATGCAGTGATAATGGCAGCGGCTGTTGCAGACTACACGCCCGACACATACAGCAATGAGAAAATTAAAAAAAGTGATAGTGATATGTCAATATCTCTGAAAAGGACAAGGGACATTTTGAAATATGCAGGCGAGAATAAAAGAGATAAACAAGTGATATGCGGATTTTCAATGGAAACGGAGAATTTGCTTGAAAATTCGAGGAAAAAGCTTGAAAAGAAAAATTGTGATATAATAGCGGCAAACAGCATAAAAGAAAAGGGTGCGGGATTTGGCACGGATACCAATATAATAACGCTTATCACAAAGGATAGCGTATATGAGTTGGATAAAATGTCAAAATATGACGCTGCCAATATCATTCTTGACAGGATAAAGCAGATTTTCTCTGAAAAGTGAATATAAAAAAATGACCGAACAGCCATGAAAAACTGTTCGGTCAAATTTATATTGTCAGATATTTATTTGTATATTAGCCCTCTTTGATAGCAGCCTGAGCAGCAGCCAAACGAGCAATCGGAACTCTGAACGGTGAGCATGATACATAATCAAGACCAATCTTATGGCAGAACTCTACTGATGTAGGATCGCCGCCGTGTTCACCGCAGATACCGCAATGAAGTTCGGGACGGGTAGCCTTACCGAGTTTAATAGCCATTTCCATCAACTTGCCAACGCCTGTCTGGTCGAGTTTAGCAAACGGATCGTTCTCGAAGATTTTTGCATCATAGTAAGCACTGAGGAACTTACCGGAGTCGTCACGGCTGAAGCCGAATGTCATCTGAGTAAGGTCGTTCGTACCGAAGCAGAAGAACTCAGCTTCTCTGAGTAAGGTCGTTCGTACCGAAGCAGAAGAACTCAGCTTCTTTAGCAATATCGTCAGCAGTAAGAGCTGCACGAGGAATTTCTATCATAGTACCAACTTCATACTTGAGGTCAGCACCGGCAGCAGCGATCTCAGCATCTGCCGTTTCAACGACGATCTTCTTAACGTACTTCAATTCTTTTACATCGCCAACGAGCGGAATCATAATTTCAGGCTCAACTTTCCAATCGGGGTGAGCTTTCTGAACGTTGATAGCTGCACGGATAACAGCAGCTGTCTGCATTTTAGCGATTTCGGGATATGTAACTGCAAGACGGCAGCCACGATGTCCCATCATCGGGTTGAACTCATGGAGAGAAGAAATGATTTCCTTAATTCTCTCAACAGATTTGCCCTGAGCAGCAGCGAGTTTTTCAATGTCAGCCTCTTCTGTGGGAACGAACTCATGGAGAGGAGGATCAAGGAATCTGATTGTAACAGGATTGCCTTC
>ONIF01000010.1 GCA_900317795.1 uncultured Eubacteriales bacterium
AAAAGAAGAAAAAAAAGTAAAATAGCAACTATTTTACCCTTTCCTTAACAATATCATCACTTGATAATTCTCCAATTAATAAGCTACTATTAGGATTATGCTTAAAAAAATTATCATTAACAATTCCCTCATCAAAATTAGCATAACAATACTTACAAAAGTTTTTACAGCTGTTATATTCACCTATATCTACCATAGATACACAATTACACTTGCCACTTCCTTTTCTTACTTTCCATAGCGTATACTTCTTACCAGTTAGCTTGTAAGCCAGTTCTTTAGATAAACAGTCTCCCTTAATAAAACCATAATTAGTTAAGTCATTTTCTTCAAAACACGTTTGAACAGTCATATTATGCTCACTTGCACTCTTACTAAAAGACATACCTATTTCTTTATAATCATTATCGGTAAACTCTTTAAATTTGAGCACATAATAATTTCTTTTTACATTTTTATAAACATCAATAAAAGATACAATTATTTTACTAACATATCCATCTAATAACCTACATAAATGAGCAAATGCTTTTTTATAGAATATGATTGCCTTTTCCATATCAACATTGCAGCCTCGTCCAAGAAAATACATATTTCCTAATACGAATTCGCTGGATGAATCTCCTGTTTCGGCAGCCAGTTTTGCCCATTCAAATGCCTTTTGAAAATTTTGACATTCTTTTTCCTGATACACCAATGCCAGTTCCGCCATACATAAAACGTGTCCTTTTTGTGCTGCCCTTTCAAAGTATCTAATCGCTTCCGGAATATTTCGTTCTCCGCCCAGTCCGTATTTACACATCCATGCATAATCGTACTGAGCTCCCCTGTGTCCTTGTGACGCTGCCTGAAAATAATAATTTCTTGCCATTTTTAAATTTTGACGAAATCCGAACTGTCCCCGAAAATGCATTAAGCCCAATGCATGAGTTGCATCAAGATGTCCACCGTTTGATGCACTGATAAAATAATGTTCTGCACGAAAAACGTCAGGGCAGGGCGGATTGCAATGAAGTCCATATAAATAAATATTCCCCAGCTTGTATTCAATATCCGGGTACGGATCTTCAATGCTTTCTAAAATATCAACGGCTTCCCTGTAAAGTCCATATCGCATATAAAATTTTGCCATATTATTTTTGGCATTATTGGAGCAATTCTTGTGTTCTGCGTAATATTCAAGGATTTTTTGATAATCAAATTTCTGACCGATCCCATCTGTCAGCATGAACTGTTCTTTTTCAAAAGATGCGGAAAATGAGTAATCGGACATTTCTGCTTCGTTCCCGGCATCAGCTAACATGGAAATGGTCTTTTTAAATGACTGTTCATAACCGGTCACCGAACCACTGTAATACATATTAGCAAGCAGTATCTTTGCACACAAACGACTTTCGGACAGATTGGGTTGACCATCGGCTGTGTCTGCATTTATGATATTCAACAGCCATTTGGATGCTTCCGTATAATTGGCTCCACAAAAACCATCCTCATGAGAAATCAAACCGTACAGATATTGGCAGGCTAACTTCAACATAGATTCAATATCACCCGATCCGGCTTTTTGCTTTGTAGTGATAAAATCTGTATGTATGTCATAATTTTTATTTGAAAATGATATATCTTTTAATTCATCTGTTGAAGGTTCGGCCTTGAGCATTTTTATCAAACGGGTAAATGGAGAAATAAGGTATTGCTCGCTGAACGCAAGGATTTCTAAATCGCAGATAAATTGCAATTTTTCAGGCATTTCTGATTTTAAAGGCATTGACGTTTTTTCTGTAAGGATAGGCAATATATTTTTGTTATTCTTTTTGGCATACAGCAACTCTTCTCTTACCCAATCAATAGCATTGTTCTGCTTAAGTTGATGGATACAGCCTTTTGATAAGATTAATATCAAGTCACTGCATGAGTCTATTGCTTGCTTTAATCTTAACGGAAATTCTCCGGCAATTTTTTCGTGTGAATTAAAATAAACCGAATAACCCGCTTTATCCAAATCCTCTTTCAATCTTGCTGCAAAATTATTTCCTTCTCCATCGTTTCTATATGAAATAAAAATATCTTTTTTCATAAATTTACCTCAAATTTTAATCAAAGTATATCGGGTTCCCAAAACTGTCCCGCCTTCAGTTGGGCAAGTTCATTTTCAGCCTGTGCCGCATACACCGAAAATCCCAATTTTTCATATATCAGTTTTGCACGTTCCAGACTTTCTACCGCACCCTGTACATCACGGGCAAATATCCGTATCTTTGACTGATAATGATATGTCTTGGCAATATCCACATTTTCTTTTCCTATAATCGGTATCAGAATTTCAAGCGTTTTTTCAAGACATTTTTCGGCTTCTGCATAGTTTCCTTTACGTGCCAGAAGAAAACTTTTACTCCATAAGCTGAAACTTACCCCGTAATAACAGCCACACTGTTCAAAATGCAGGATACTTTCCCCGATCATTTGCTCGGCTTCTTCATACCTTTTTAATTGGATAAGGCTTTGTGTCAGGTGAAATTCCGCCCAGCCCATACTTTCTTCGGGCGTAAATTTATAAATAGTACGTGACAATTCACGAAGAAAGCCGTAATCTTTGTAGGCACCTTCATAATCTCCGCAATGATTCTGTGCTTCTGCCGTATGACCTATGATATTCCGATAGAGATACGCTTCAAAACGGCTGCATTGGTGTATATCTATATTTTCTATTAACTTTTTGCCGGCTTTACCTACTTTCAGGGCTTCTTCATAATATCCTGATAGAGTCATTCCATGACATAATCTTACATATCCGAAAAGCCTTTGTTCCAGAGTTTTTCCTGAATTGATAAGCAATCGGCAGTCGTCAAACCCTTTCTGATATTGTGAAAGATAATACATTGCAAGTATTCTGATAATAAGAACGTCTAAGCGTTTAGGATGATTATTCGGCAGCCTTTCATAAATTGAATTGGATAATTCATTGAGCCTTATTCTTTTTTTGACAGGATACTGTACATTCCATTTGAATTCCTCATAATAGTTTTCAAGCATGGTACTGCATACTTCGGGATATTTCTGCAGTTCTTCAAGCATTATTTCCACAATCAGCGGATGAAGATGTATCACATCTTTGCCATTGTCATGAATAATCCAACTCCTCGCTATAAGACTGTCAATTATTTCATAATTATCAAGTTCACACCATTCGTGAATTTTTTCGGTTTCTATGCCCGAATTCGGGAACAGAGATAAATTCATCAAAAGATGTTTTTCTTCATCGGTAAGTGTGGAAAGTCTGAAAATGGCTTTGATACGGTTTGTGAGCTGTTCGGAAACTTTCGTATTTTCAGACAGGCTGTTTTTCAGCATAGCAAGCATTCTTTCGGGACGGATACGGTTTTTCTGCATAGCCGAAGCAATCAGCCTTACGGAAAGCGTATGCCCCTCAACGTATCCGATAATGCTTTCGATAAAATTCCTGTCTGTCGGGGTGATTTCTCTGGTATATTCCAAAAGAAACATATCAAACAGTTCTTCTTCATTTTTGATGGCATCGATGGCAAGTTCATTTTTTCCTTCATGGTGAATGCGTGTCGTAAATATCACACTATAGGAGCCTGAAAGAAATCTGTCAAGATACGGATCGTTTTCCGTATCAAAGTTATCAATCACGACAAGCACACGTTTGTCTGCCATATTTTTGAGAATATCCATTTTTCTCAGTCCGTATTCGTCATCATTTTCATTTGGATAATCCGTCCTTGAAATACCCGAAATGAAAAAATGATTGTCATTTCCGAGTGAACACGCAAGATTATCCGCATAGGGTATCCATACGACTTTACTGTAATCACTGGTATATTCCTTGAGATACATTTTGGCGATTTCGCTTTTTCCGATTCCTCCCATACCCACCAGAAATACTTTATTGATTCCCGATAACAAACGCTGACGGATTTCATTCAGTTCATCCTTGCGTCCCACAAATCTTGTATCGGGATAGGCAAGAGAACTTGTCAGGCTGTATCTGAAATTATCTTCTGTATTTTCACGGTTTTCCCGTGGTTTGTCATCCAATATGTGTATGCACCTGTCAACAAGCTCTCTTATTTTCAGAAATTCGGGCGGTAATTTTCCGCCGTCCATAAAGTGCTTTCTTCCGATATAATAAAATAAATCATCGCTCAAATCGGTAATTTTTATATCTTCTATATTAAACGGTATAATGTTTATATTTTTATTGTCACACGCTATATTGATTTCATTTAAACAGTGTTCCGATTTTATGGAATGACTGTTGAGTATCAGCAGGAATATCCGGCAGTTTCTTATTGCTTTGGTAATGCTCCCTGCATAGTTCCCTTCGACATTTCTCGGTGCATACCAGCATTTTATCCCTGCACTTTCCAAAGCAATGGCTATTTTATCGACCGCTTCACCTGCACTGTCCGTATGATAGCTGATAAATACATCTGCCGGCATTTCAATTCTCCTGTTCTTTTTTCTCTATGGTATAGCCGAGTTTGACAATGAGTTTCAGCGTTTCAAATGCCGTGTTTCTGTCATATTCCTTTTCGCTTTCGGGAAGTTCGCCGTAGGGAACAAGAAAAGGCGTTGTTTTTTTCTCTGTATCTTTTACGGTGCCGTATGTCCAGCCCTCCGAAACTCTTCCGACAGCCCATACGTCATGCACATTTTCCGCTATTTTTTCCGTAAGGGCAATCAGTTCTTCGGGAAGTTCAACTTCTTTTGTATCAATCGGTTTTGGTCTATACATAATCATCATTCTCCTTTTAATTGTTTTCCATATATTCCTTTAAAAGAATGCCTATATCGGCAAGGTCTCTCTGACCTTTGAATGTTTTGATTTGAAGCTGGTTGCCTCTCTCTATCTGAAGGGCATTGTTGCCGGGATAGCTCTGGCGGTATTCATTGTTGACGATCGCTGTTTTTACCCCTATGCCGAACTGATGAGCAATACTGTACAGCTTATGGTAATAATTCATATCCAGTTTTTCAACCGCCTTGCATTCCACGATAATACTTTTAAAGCCTTTTGTCAAAACAAGGTCTATTTCATTGGCAACTTTTCCGCCATACCAACTGAATTCATAATCCATACGGATATCGTCAAAGTATCCCGTTTTGAGTGCCTCATAATAAACATAGATTTCCAATATGCGTCCGGCAGATGACATCAGCCTTTTCATTCTCGGTGCATAAAATGAAAAAGATGCAGTACTTTTGCCATCTTTGACGGAAAAAGAAAGATCTTTTATAATTCCGTTCTGTTCCAGACTGCTCAGAAGTTTTTTGGAATAACTGCCGTTTTTATCATCTCCCGACGGGAGCACCAATTCGACCACAGACAAAGTATCGGGATATACTTCCACTTTATTTTTTTGAAGATTGAATTTGTCTTCAACAATTATTTTTTCACGGACAATATCCCACTGCCTAAAAATCGTATCCAGTGCCTGTCCGAACGATCGGCAGGCGAAAAGTTCGGCAATACCTTCATCCGATGTTGTCAGGCGAACTTTGGAGCGTGGATCGAGAACCCTGTATTTTATCAGTTCTTCCACTGCTTTCTGAGCGTTCATGATACTCGGACTGCTCAGATGATAAGTGAACTTTTCGATTTCTTCATTCAGTTCCACATTGAACTGAACGGATCTTTTTATCCTTACATCCATGAAATATCCGCTTAGGATATTGCAAAGGCGTGTCCAGTTGGCAACACCGTGCTGAAATTTCATATCAGGCGTTTCACCACTGTTAGTCAATTCTCCCGAATAGATTTTCCAGAGTTTTTTATAATCATCCGCAAATTCCGGAAGTCCTTTCTGACGGTCAAGGGCATTCATAAGAGAAAACATATCATTGATTGTGATGCACGAATTATCATGTACATAGAAAAGATATTCGCAATTTCGGCTGACCGCGAATTTTTTGCTTTTGTACTCGAATTCGAAATACGGAATATCAGCCTGCAATATTTGATGTATAAACTCTGCATTTCTGATATTGGATCTGAAAACGGCGGAACTCATGTCAAATAATGATATTTCATGTTCACGGCAGTATTCCGAAACATAATGTTCAGGTGCTTCCCTGCTGTACAATTCAACGGTTTTCAAAACGGTTTTGGAGGACTGCAGAGCCATTTTTTCTTTGAGGGCATTGAGTTGTTCTTCCGTCTTTTTTCCCACATCGTCAGCCTGCGGGCATAATACGGTAAAATGTACATCACAAAGCATATTTCTTTTTGACATATAGCCTATTATGGCATCAAGCTTTTTCGCCACTTCTTCG
Organism: uncultured Eubacteriales bacterium; assembly: GCA_900317795.1. GTDB lineage: Bacteria > Bacillota > Clostridia > Oscillospirales > Acutalibacteraceae > UBA1213. Next base: position 6,298 of record ONIF01000010.1, read on the forward strand.
GGAACGCTTTTTTCATCGCATTCATAGAAATAATGCAGTTCTCTCGGATAAAGCACTGTGGGACTTGCAACGTTTCCGAAACACACTTCATTTCTGTAATTGTCATATCTTCCGTCATTGAAAGCCATCGCAAGCGACTTGCAGAAACGGTGCGTGAGAATAAACGGGATATTCTCCACAAGGTCAATGTCAAAATTTTTGTAATTCCTAAAAGAATACGCTTCAAGGAACGGAAAATAAAATTCATCAGTGATGTCCATATAGTATTCGACCTGTTTTTTTATGGCCTCATCTGTTATCTCTGCAAGCAGGCGGTCCTTGAAACGTTTATAATGCCTTACATAGCTCATTACCCCGTTGGAAATATTTTTCAGGCACAGTTCAAACTGATAGAAAGCATACTCGACGTCTTGACCGCAGTTCAAGATCAATCTTTTGATACTGTCAACACTCGGCGGAAGAGTGACTCCCTTGGAAACGACAATTCCCGTAAATTCCTGGTGGATTTCAATGGATATTCTGTCCAGTTCGTCAAGCTTCGAATCGATGGGATACTCATTCCATTTTTGCCTGTTATTTTTCCTGTATTCATCACTGTTCAGAGGAGTATCTTCCGTGCTGAATGCAATGCAGTGATGGATACGTTTTTCTTTGTCATAAACTTTTCCACGCAGACTGCTGCCGTTCACAAGTGCTCTCAGCATACGGCTGTGATTTTTTCCGATGATTCCGCACCAGCCGTCCGTTACTTTTTCGAGAACCCATCTTTTGTGTTCTGTATTGACAAGACGGAAGAACAGCTTTTCGGCATTTTTGTCATTGTGTTTTTGTTTGATAATCAGTTCATTGAAAAGTCCTGCCATATCGTCTTCATTTTTGGCAAAATGACAACCTGCCTGTATAAAATCTTCCTCATTCTGCAATTCGCCTTTCATGATAATGCCTATACTGAAAAGCTTGTATTTTATCGAAAGCACAAATGATATGGATGAATGATAATTGTATTTGTTTTTTATAAAATCCGTAAATTCATCTTTCAAATCCTTGCTGAGATGTCCACTCCATATCCTGTCGGTATTGAATGCCATTTCGTCAAGTTTCGGCGATATGGAAACAGCTGTCACATCTTCATAGACATACACGGGTATCATACCCGTTTTTTTCTCATTCACGGCTTTTGATTTGGTTTCACTGACATAGCATACGGGACGTTTGGTATTTTTCAGTACGGTATTGACCGCCTTAGCCGCCGCTTTACTGACAGATGTATTTTCGAGTGATACAAATACATAGTCGGGTATTGTTTTTATTATATCTTTGGCAAGAGTGATATTTTTTTCATCATCTCCCTTGATAAAGTCAAGCGGCGATTCTTCAAAAGTGATTTTTCCGTATACTCTGTCATCACCTTTTGCCGAGCCGTCCACATCAACGAATCTGGACAGTTCGGGACGGAATTTCAGATAGTCCGTTCTGCTAATATCAGCATTTTCGCATATAATGCGTATATTCAATGACCTGTCATTCATCTGGGCCGCCTGTAAAGCATTGTCAACAAACAAACGTGAAAAATTGTCATCTCCTATGACAAGTATATCCATATCTGTTTTATCATAAGTCAGACAGGTATAAAGGGGATAATTATATAAAAGTTTCTGTATAACGGCAGTCGGATCGATACATTCTCTTTTGATTTTCGAGGAAGTCCCTGAACTGCCTTTTTCATACATTTTCAAGACTTTGTCAATATCCGCTTTCAGCTTTGAACAGCATGAATAACGTCCTTTTTTGTTCGGTGAAAGGCACTTGTGGATAATATCGGCGAGCCTGCCCGTTACCGCACGGCTGTTCGGATATGTCAGCTCTTTTATCAGTTTGGAATGTACAAAAATATTGTCAATGAATTCTTTATCATATCGGTTGTCGGTACATTTTGCAAAGTCCCCTTTGCCGACAACTGCCGAAAGCAGCAATGCACCTATGGAATAGATATCCGACTGATGATCTGCACTTCCTACCGCAAGTTCGGGTGCTCTATAGCCGGGTGTTCCCAGACCTTTCGGAACTCTCTGTTCAAAAAAATAGAACGTGTCTATATCGAACATGGAAATATTATTTGGATTGCAGTTTCCCATACCGTCATAGTGTATCAGAAAATTATCGGGTTTTATGTCAAGGTGCATAAGTCCCGCACAATGCAGAGCAGATATTCCGCTTGTAACGGTCTGCACCGCTTTGATAATATCATAAAGCTTTTTGTCTGCATTTTTTTGGGGTTCCTGAAGCAGACTGCCGAAATAATCCGATAATTTATCGCCTGCAAATCCGACTGTCCATACATACACTGTTGATGGCATATCTTCCAGCGGTGTGGAATACAAAACAGTACTGTCCTGTATATAGTTCTTTAATATCTGATTATCTCCCATGACGCTGTTGATTTGTCTGTAAGGCTCGACATACTGTTCACAGATATTTTCAAAATTTCTTATTACCCCTGCACCTGCCGTCAAATGCCAGTCATTTTCCGCATATCTGTAAAGATGATATCCCAATGGATAAAATTCTTTCAATTTGCCTGTTTTTCCCGTATCTTCGCATACTGCATCATAGCATACTGCCGAATTGCCTTCACCTGTCACGGAAATAATACGGTATCTTTCCGGTTGACTTCCATCATATTTTCTTGAAAGTTCAAGCACAGTCCCTTCTTTTAAAAAATCACGCATTCCAAACACGTCCTTTGTCAATCAATTTTTTCTGTCTGCTCATCGACAGCGTTTCTTATGAGTATTAAAAAACTCATGTCATCATTTTCATCTGCTTCATTGATGTAATTAATCAATTTTAGTGGGGCAGTCTGCTCCAATGAATGCGTCACAGATGTGCGGGTATGCTTTTTCAGCACGGAAAGCATACCGTCGGTACACATCAGGATATATTCTCCGCCTTTGAGCTGTTCATGCCAAACCATTCCCGCCAGATAAGAATGTTTTGTTGTAGTCAGGTATGACAGACGGTTTATACTGCACCTCTCAAAAGGATCATATATGCCGTTTTCTTTCTGCACGGTGCATTTTCCGTTGCCTATTTTTACAATGACCGTTTTTCCGTCTTTTTTTCTCATAGCCGTCATCATGAGTGTACTGCCGTATTCATTTTTGTCTGCATCGTGTCCCGCATATTTTTCAATCATGTAGAGAATATGTTCCGTTAGAAGATAGCACAGCTTTTTATCCGTGTATTCAAATATGAAGTCTTTTTCTTTTCGTACAAAGTCAAGTGCCGCTTCGGCGGCAAGGCGTGCTCCCTCTCCACCGAAAAGACAAGCTGTTGCACCATCGGCAACAACTGCCGTAACCAATCCGTCTGTTTCTTCATATCTTACTGCATCTTCACATGGTTTTTGATTGTTTCTGTGAAAGTTTCCTGTTTTTGTTTTGCAGAATATCATTTGTTAAATTCTCCTTTAAATTTCATGCTGTCTGAATTTTATGGCAGACAGAACGAAATATTTCGGGGGGGATTTTTTTATTGTATTTCAAATCTGAAATAATAGAGTGCCGACAGGAACAAGTACATATCAAATAAGTTTTTCGGGCTTACAGGCTGGAAATTCGAGCCTGACAATATCTCGTCTGCCGTCAGACAGAAAAGGTCAAGAATATTTCTTGTTTCCGACTGCTGTTCGGAAAAGTCGGGAAATTCTTCAAAATCTTCTTCCGTCTGTATGAAAGGATTGATTCCAAGAATATAATGATTCGCTACTGTTGCAAGCAGGCGGCCTCTGGAAATTTTTCTTTTTGGAGGATTGAGCTGTCTTACACTTTCAATCAACATCTGGCGTGGTTGTTTTATATGCTCAATGACGTTTTGCAGTATCTTGTTATCCGGGTAGCTTCTCTTGTTCAAGCGGTAAAAAGTTCCTGTTTTTCTTTTTGTTTCCTTGTCCTTTTCTTTTTCTCTTGAAGTCTTTGTAGATACGATTATATCAAATCCCGCATTCTGCAAATCTTTTATTGCCTTGCTGCACAAAGCGGAACTGATATCCGAACCGAATTCTCCACTGACCATTTTCATAAAGTTTTCTTTGAGTACAGGCTCATACATAAGATACAATATTTTCAGACAATCAGCTTTCAGTTCATTGTATGGCATGATGTCTTCAAAACTGTCGATTCTTTTGAGAATGGTATCGACTGTCCTGATAAAATCGTCATCACTGCTGTACTTTTCTTTGAGAAGTTCCGCAAGCGTTCTATTGAAAGCAAGGACTTTATCAAGTGAATATTCCTCTTTGTCATTTCCTTCACTGTATCTGTATAGATTGGAACTTGTGATGGCCTGCCAGCTTTCATCAATTTCACTCATGATTTCATCAATATTTTCATTTGCCGTATTGCTGATATCGACTTCGGGCATAATATCTGCTATTCTTTCGGGTATCAGAAAATGAGAAATGATATAACTTTCAAGGTCTGCGGGCTTTCTGTCAAGCACTTCATTGGTATATTTTGTTCGGAATCGGCAGGTTGCCCCCTCTTCTATGTAGTCCTGTCTGATATTCTCCTGATTGGGATATTCACGGTGTCTGATACACTTGCCAATCAGTTTTTCCGCATCGTCGATACGCTCCCCGTTACTGCCGAGTTCTTTATGCGAAAGATAATATAAATAAATTACATCTGTAAAATTTTTGTAATTGATACCCTCTCCCGAAGGTTCCGCCTCATTGGAAGTGGCTTTGCCGTCAAGATGCCTTGCCATATTGTCACAGTAAAAATCTTCAAACAGATTTTTGCTGATATCCGTCTTTTCATCACGTACGCTTGTATCTCCGAAATCACAGGTCATATCAAACATAATGGCATAATAATATAAATTTCTTCTGTTGATTCTCTTGTCGGTGAAAAAATTCCCTTTTGCCATATTATCGCAGAAATCCAGGATTTCCCACTCTTTATTGGAAGCCCTTATAAAATCCCTTTTCCTGTCCGACCATTTGTCGTATGCGGAATAAAGTTTACCCGCTTTTTTGCTTTTTTCGGGGGTATATCTGACTTTTGACATGGTATCGTCAAATTGTTTTTCGAGCCCCTCCCAAAAGAAAGCCGATTTCACGCCGAATTCCTCCGATGTCATCATGCTGCCGATACTGTCCGCAACGGCACAGACAAAATCAAGATTACTGTTGCCTTCGGGCAAAATACCGTTATCCCTGCAAAATGTTTCTATATCGGTACGGGTATTTTCATCAAGCTCTATATCCGTAAACTTTTTATCATTTTCGAGCGGTTCGTTTTTTGCGGATTGTTCCATATCCCGACCGAATCTGCCCATAAGCTTTATCATATCGGCAGAACTAATCTTTACGGCACCGAATTTTTCTTCAAATATGCTGTCATCAAGATATATGGCGGCTGTCAGAGATTTTTCCGTGTCATCTGTATGGTTATACCTTTCTTTGTCACAATCCGACATTTTGTCAAACGCCCATTGATGAACAGCGTTCATTTTAAATGTTTTCCATTTCAAATAACTTCCTGCCGTGAAACGTCTGAGTATTTTCGTTCTTACAGGTTCATTTTCATATGTGTTTTCAAATTCGGGGTATCCATGCTGTTTTATCAGGGTATTTGTTATACGCTCCATATTTTGTTTAGGTGTGGGGGCAGTCTGATAAAGCCTGTAAAAATATTCAAGCATAATGTCAATTACCTGCTGTTTCGATGGTATTTTTTCAAGCATATTTTCGGAATCGGCAAGCAGTTCTTTGATATCGATTCCGTATGCCAAACACATTTTTTTCAGTTTTGCGAGGTTCGGTGCTTTTTCATCAGCATTTCCATGTTTTATAATATTGACCAGTTTTTCGGCTTCTTCTCTGTCGCGGTCTTCAAAGCAAATGGCTGCCTGTTCGTCAAAGCTCTCCATCATTGATGAACGAATTTGGTCTGCTTTCCGTGTAAACTCCATATCTGTCATATTTTCAGCTCCTTTTTATACAAATTATATATTTATTTAACTTAAAGTTTGTAAATTTTCATTATAATCCTATCATACAAAATATTCAATATTTTGTCAATAAAAACCTTCCCCCTAAAACATATTTCTTCCCCCTATGAGATAATGTAGACATCAAAGAAAAAGGAGTGAAAATCTATGTATGCTTACATACGAGGTTACATTGATGCCAAAATGGGAGTAGTCAGTCCCGATCCGAACAGTTCGTTTGTATTGTCGCCTTTCGTGACTTCAAAAATCAACCGTGTTCAAAGGTTTCGCAAAAGACTTAACAAAAAGCTGAATTCAAAGCTCAACATGGAAAAGACGAATGATTTGAAGCGTATGATTTTTTCTGTCCCGTCAGACGATAACGGAACACTTTCACCGTATGAGAGTTTTTTCAACAGATCCTATTTGAGAGGCACCGTTGCCAATACCAACAATGTCTATTCCGACTTGATGGCACAGCAGTACACAGCCGTTCAAAAATACAACCGCTATGTTGAAAGCGTTAATAAGTGTCTTTTTGAGTATTTTACCGGTATGTATGTAGTTCTCAGCGGAGTAAATCCGAAGTATAATTCCGATATTTTTCTGATTGCCGCCGAGTTGAAAGAATCCCCCAAAGTAAACGGTCTTGATAAGATAACCGAGTTCATTCCCGACAGCCAGACGGAAAAAACAGTCCCTAAATTCAAAAACTGAAAGGAGAAATAAAATCATGTCAGTTTCATCAATGACTCAAAGAGTAAAAATGCTTTTTAAAAGCAATGTCGAAAAGTGGCAGGATGCACCTATTGAAATCTCTTCCGAGTTTCGCAGATTCCGCAAGCAGCTTGCCGGAAATGTCCGCAGAACCATACGCAAATCAAAACGCATGAAAAAATATCACATATGCGATTTTGAGCATTCTTTCAAGGAAATTGACGAACAAACTGTCCGTGAAAAGGTAAAGCTCTATCAAGCGTTGTTTGAACACTCTCATAAGCACCAGAAAAAAGAGATAGAGGCCCGTGAGTATCTTCACTATATCGAAAATGAGATTGCCCGCATACAGCAGGAACTTGACATACGCTATGAACAGCTTGCCAATTCCTTGATTGTATATACAAGAAATCAGCCTGTTGCCGTTGCTGACAATGACAGCGATATGCAAACAGAAACAAATTGATGGAGGTAGTCATTATGTTCAAAAGAAGAACCAATCTTGTTCCACACTCTGTATTTGCAAAATTTCCTGTATTTATCGCTATCACAGTCGGTCTGATTGTGATGGACTTTGTCATTCTCAACAGCACCTTCGACTTTTTCTCCGGAGACCAGGCATGGCTCCAGTATCTCACGGCAGGCGGTATTGCCCTTGCCATAGACTTCATTCCCATTATCATAGGCGAACTTCTCCCCCGCTATTTCCGCAGACAGACAATGTCAAGGCTCTGCATCACTTTTGGAATCATAGCTTTTCTTTCCGCCCTTACGATACTCGGTCTGCTCAGAATGTCCGATCCCGAAGTTTTCTTCGACAACGGCACGGATAATTTCTCTGTATTCGGCTCTGCACCCGTTGTTGAAACAGAAGTCAGCAGTTCCATGAAAACAGTCCATTTCTTTACACAGCTTCTCTATACAATAACACCTGTATTTACAAGCGTAATCGCGTTTTCACTGGGGGTTTTGAGATCGCAATACCGTTTTCTGCTGGGAATACAGAAGCTGGAAAACAGACGTGCAAAATTGGAAGATGAATATCTGACAATTCAAAATTCACTTATTATGAACGACTTCAACGATGAAAATAATTCCAAGACCGAAATGCAGTTTAGAAATGTCCTTGACGAAGTAGATAATCTCAACCAAGTCATGAAACATGAAGTACGCAATATCTACATAGATGAATGCGACAGTATTCTGGACAGACACGAAGCAGGAAATTTGCCTATCACGGCTTCACCCGAATATATCCCGCAATTTGTCGAAACCAATATATCTGCCAATCCCAATCTTCCTCCCGATAACGGAGCGGTTTTTGACACAAACACGGATGACAATGAAGAAGATATTCCCATTCCTCCAAGACCTGCCACCATCAGCCCTATTTTTGAATACGAAGAGTAACATTACCGTTTTTTCCGAAATCCCTCCATTTCTGAAATCCATTCCGAAAGCGGAGGGATTTCCCCCCCTTTATTTCTTTCAGCTTGTATATGATAACTTGTACTCATGGAAAAAAATTATTTATGAAAGGTTGATCTGTATGAAAAAAAGCATTATCAAAAAAATCGCTGTAGTTGCCATGATGAGTGCGGTTGCACTTGGCAGTCTGACAGGCTGCAATGATCCTCAAAAGTCAAACACTTCTGTCGCAGATACCCCTATCAATCTCACAGTCGTTCTCGATGTAACCAAAAACTCCCCTGCCCCTGACTTGACATTTATTGAAAACGATATTATACAGCTTGCAACATACGGCGGACATCTGACCGTGATTGTCGATGACGGCAGTTCTAAAGATAACTTTCAACAAACTGACATTGCTCCCCCCGACAAAGGCAAAACCCCTTCTGCTCAGAAAAAAGAGATACAGAGCCATGCTGCTCAGATAGGAACCGAAATCATGGCAATGAAAGCCAGGACTCCCGAAAAAAACACCATTTCAAGCCTTTATACAGCTTCAAACAATACCGTTCAAAACGGTCAGAAAAATGTGCTTGTCATATACGACTCAGGCATTCAGACAACAGGCGTGGGAAGAATGACCGATCTCAGAGTAATCAATGACAATTCCGAAAAGTTGATAAATAATCTCAAAGAAAACAGAAATATCCCCAATATGTCGGCTTTTTCCGAAATCAGATGGTATGGAATCGGTCAAGTGGCAGGCGAGCAGGAAGAGCCTCTCCCCAAAGATGTAGAAGAACTCAAAGCCTATTACACAACGCTTTTCAAAGAGGGCGGCTGTACGGTTGCCGATAATATGTTTGATTCCCGTACATACTCCCCCACTCCTGCCGACTATGACAGAAATTCACTCCCCGAAGTTTCAACGGTACTCGTTTCACAAATACCCGATCCAACACCCGGTACAGATGATGAACCGACTGATGATCCATTTTTTTATCTGCCAGAAGACATGATAGCATTTCAGCCGAATATGGCAGTCCTTGCCGACAAAGCAAAGGCAGAAGAAGCTGTTAAACCGATAATAGAAAAACTCAAACGTACAATCGGAAACATCGTTTTGATAGGTACAACTGCCACTTACGGGAATGCAGATTCAGCGGTTGAACTTTCAAGACAGCGTGCAAACTCCATTAAAGAACTTCTTGTTTCGGCAGGTGTTGAAAAAGATAGGGTCCTTGTGTTCGGTGCAGGCTACAACGACAAAGCATTATGCGTAACAGATACAGATGAAAACGGCAATTTAGTAGAGGCATCGGCAAAGAAGAACCGTGCAGTCTGGCTGATGTCCGCTGAAAATAAGCTTTGTCAGAAATATCTTGAAGGCAAAAATTAAAAACAAGCGGTGAGCCATTATGAACAGTAGCTACTATTTTTCAATCTTTCAGTCATCACCCGAACTGTTAAGAAAACCGTTGTTTGAAACAAACAGAAAGGAGGAATCTGCCCCACCGATGCCCGAAACGGTATCGGCGGAAAAGGTAACTGATATGAACAAGAATCGTCGGTACAAGACAGAAAGCGGTTTTTACGATACGGAAAAGAAGATAGCAGACGGCGGTGAGGGAATTGTATTTATTTTGAATGATGACAGACTTTGTGCAAAGATATACAAGAAGCCTCTGACACATCAAAGCTATGACAGACTTTGTGATGTAATCAGCCGTTTCGACAGAATCCGTCAAAGAAATCCCGCTCTGTATAAGCACCTTGCTCCGCCGAAAGAGATAATGTTTGACAGGAATAACAGACCGCTTGGTTATGTTATGGACAATATCCATGCAAGAACGCTGAATTATTATCAGAAGTCGGAAATTCTTCGGAATGAGCAATATACTCGTGAACATCAGTTTATTATAGCCGAACAAGCAGCATGGATCATGAGTGAACTGCACCGTTCAGGGATCGTCATAGGTGATGTTGCTTCGGTAAATATCCTTGTTGATGACAAATATTTTGTGTATTTCGTTGACCTCAACGGAGTAGGCTTTTCGGAACAGGACAGAATATACTATTCAAAAGGCATACATCCGCAATATCTTTCTCCGGAACATATCGGCAGTATGTCAAAGCAGTTTATCTGCCGGCATGAAGATGATGTATGGGCGTTGCAGCTGATTTTATATGAATTGTTCATGCCGGGATTTGAGCCGTACAATTACAGAGGCAATCTGACTCTTGAACAGGATACCCAGAACGGAAATTTTTTCTGGCTGAGAAAAAATGCCGTTGTAAGTGAATTGGGTGAAAAATTATTTGAAAGTTACCCTTACAGGCTGAAAACCGCATTTTACGACTGTTTCCATTCACAAGGAAGACATTTTTATGAAAAAGACCGTCTGACAGCAAATCAATGGTTCAAAATCATAAGAGCAAGCCATGAGGACTGCCGCAGACAAATCAACTGAAAGAAGGTAGACAATAACAATGACAATATTGGAAAATTTGGGAATCACACAGGATACCATAAACAGTGAAGATTACAGCAGAGTGGCTCTTGCCGTTCTAATCATGGACGCATCAAGATCCATGAAAATGTATTCCGAAGATATCAAGGAGTGTATCAAAAATCTTATCAGGGATCTTAAAGACGATTACATAACCGCTGACGTAGTCTGCATATCCATTGTCACATTCAACCGTACCGTTAAGGAACTCATGCCGTTCACGATAGTGCATGATATTGATGAAAATATGATTGATAATATCGAATTCAAGTCAAAAACACATACCGGTTCGGCAATATTGACAGCCCTTGAAAACCTTTCTGCCGAAAAGAAAAGGCTCAGCGATCTCGGCAGACATTTCTATAAATCGCAGGTATATCTGATAACAGACGGAAATCCGGATTTCTGTCTGTCACAGGAGGAAGAGGAAACCGAAAAACTTGCACAGGCTTACAGGGACATCCGTAATTTCATTGATACGCAAAAAGAGAAATATGATACCAACAAAGGAAACTTTTATGCTGTCGGTGTCGGCAATTATGTCAGCGATAAAGTCATGTATCAACTTTCGGGAGGCAATCCTTTTGTGAGGATAGACGAAAGCGACCTTTATACACTGTTCAAGCTTGTAACGGACACAATCTCGGACAACACCAACGGCGTGAATGAAGTCACGGCAGAGGACTTTAAACAAGAGTATGAGAAACGCAAGGAAGCAGAAAACAATCCTATCATGGAGCCGGAGGAATGATATGAAATTGTTCAGTGTAAATGCCGTTTTTTGCGGACGCAAGCACAGGCTGACAAATATGCCCTGTCAGGATGCGGCATATACGGTACAAGCAGAACACTGTTATGTGTCGGCTTTATCCGACGGTGCAGGGTCAAGAAAATTTTCAGAATACGGTGCGGCACTCACCGCAAAGAGTACCGCAGCCGCTCTTGCCGGTCAGTTCAACAGTTTTTATGCCGCTCGCCCCTCGGAAACAGCCAAAGAAATCATATATCTTGCAAGAAAGGCAATTTATGAAAAATCTTTGGAACTCGGCTGTGAAATGAAAGAGTTAGGCTGTACTCTGCTTTTGGGTGCAGTGCATGATGACGGCAGAGTTTATTG
>ONIF01000219.1 GCA_900317795.1 uncultured Eubacteriales bacterium
CAAAAAATTTTTCAAAATAAAATAAAGGTATTTAGAAATTTTTTGCGTATATATTTACAAAGGGATTTTTACGGAGGTGATAGCGTGAATATTAGAGAACAAAGTGAACTGATTGAAAGACAGACTCTTTCAAAATATGCGTGTCTTTCCGAAAACTCAAAGGGCAGACTTCAGCCCGAAGAAAAATGTCCGATAAGAACCGAGTTTCAACGTGACAGGGACAGAATTATCCATTGTAAAGCATTCCGAAGATTAAAGCATAAAACACAGGTGTTTTTATCTCCCGTTGGCGACCATTACAGAACTCGTTTAACTCATACCCTCGAAGTTGCACAAATCGCAAGAACGATTGCAAGAGCTTTGAGAGTTAATGAAGATTTAACGGAAGCCGTTGCATTGGGGCATGATTTAGGTCATACGCCTTTCGGTCATGCGGGTGAAAGTGCATTGAATGACATTTTCCCCGATGGATTTAGGCATTTTGAACAGAGTTTGAGAGTTGTTGACATTCTCGCCAATGACGGACAGGGACTTAATCTTACATACGAAACAAGAAACGGTATTCTTTGCCATACAAGAGGACAGGAAGCCGATACCGTTGAGGGCAGAATTGTTAAAATTGCCGACAGGATCGCCTATATCAATCACGATATAGATGACGCTGTACGGGCGGGTGTTATGGAAATTTCAGACATTCCAAAAGACATCCTTGAAATACTTGGGTACAGCCATTCTCAGAGAATCAACACGCTTGTTTTTTCTCTCATTGAAAACACTGTTGACGAAAATTTGAAAATGGAAAACAGTGTGCAGAGTGCTTTTGACAGACTGCATCAATTCATGTTTGATGAAGTGTATCTCAAAGACCATGCTAAATCCGAAATGCAAAAAATTCCCCAATTCATTGGGGCATTGTATAAACATTTTACAAAAAATCCCGATGATATGCCAAAGGAAATGCAGGATATTGCAAAGAGATTTTCCGTAGAAAGAGCTGTATGTGACTATATCGCAGGCATGACAGACAAGTATGCCGTTGAAAAATATGAAAGTCTTTTTGTGCCTCACTCTTGGAACTCCAAAATTTGAGAAAGGAAAAACTATGTTCATACCCGATGAGTTTATACAGGAACTGAAAAATAAAACCGATATTGTTGACGTTGTTTCGGGCTATGTACGGCTTAAAAAACAAGGTAAAAATATGCTTGGACTTTGCCCGTTCCACAATGAGAAAACTCCCTCTTTCAACGTATCTACCGACAAGAATTTTTTTCACTGTTTCGGCTGCAAAGCAAGCGGTGATGTCATTACTTTTATCAGAAGAATTGAAAATCTCGATTATATCGAGGCTGTAAAATTTCTTGCACAACGGGCAGGTCTTGATGTACCCGAAGGCAGAGGGCAAAGTGAAGGTCTTTCCAAAATAAGAAACAGAATCTATGAAGCCAACCGTGCCGCTGCAAGATTCTATTATAAATGCCTTTACTCCCCCGTCGGCAAAAATGCACTTGACTACCTCCACAAAAGAGGTCTTACAGATAAAACCATTGTACATTTCGGTCTGGGCTATTCCCCTCCGTCAAGATTTGAACTCCTCAACCATTTGAAAAATTTAGGTTTTTCAAATGAGGAAGCCTTTCAGGCTAATCTTGCAAACAAGTCCGAAAAAGAACGTTTCTATGACAGATTCTCGGACAGAGTTATGTTTCCCATCATTGACCTGCGTGGAAATGTCATTGCTTTCGGTGGGCGAATTATGTCCGATATTCAGCCGAAATATCTCAATACATCGGACACCCCCGCTTTCAGTAAGGGCAATACCGTTTATGCACTGAATTTCGCCAAAAACAAGGCTAACGGACAGCTTATTCTTGCAGAGGGGTATATGGACGTTATCTCTCTGCATCAAGCAGGGTTTGAAAATACCGTTGCCACTCTCGGTACGGCTCTCACAAAAGACCAGGCTAATTTAATAGGGCGTTACTGCAAGGAAGTTGTTATATGCTATGACGCTGATGAGGCAGGTCAAAAAGCCGCTGAAAGAGCTATCAACCTGTTCCGTGAAACTGAATTGAGCATCAAAGTACTGAAAGTCCCCGACGGAAAAGACCCCGATGAATTCATTAAAGCCAACGGTGAGAACGGTGCCGCAAAATTTCGGCTTCTTCTCGACAAATGCGGAAATGATGTGGAATACCGTATCGCAAAATTGAAAATAAAATATGACCTTGACGTTACCGAACAGAAAGTTGAATTTCTTACCGAAATCGCAAAACTTCTTGCAGGACTTGAAAACGATATAGAAAAAGATGCCTATATCTCAAAGACAGCCGAAGATTACGATATAGACAGAAATGCTCTTTCGGCTCAGGTCAAAAAATATTCAAAACAGCAGGAAATGAAAGAAATTCCCGTGCAGGTACAGCCTTTTGAACGCAAAGAGGACAGTTCCCCTAAATCCAAATCCTCCAAAGCCGAAGAAGCATTGCTTGCACTTCTTATGACAAATCCCGATGCGGCTCTTGCTGTGTGTCCCGATTTCCCTGTTGAGATGTTCTCTGCACCTCTTAATAAAAAGGTGTATGAAAAAATAAAGGAACGTGCGGAAAAAGGTCTTGGTACAGAACCTGTGGATATATCCGGCTTTTTCTCCAATGACGAAAACAGCCGTATCAGCAGCATGGTCTATCTCAGACCGAGAGAAAATGACCCTTTCCGTGCGGTTAATATATACATGACCATTCTTGAGGAGGAATCGCAAAAACTGAAATCAAAAGCAGCCACTATGAGTGATGAGGAAATTATGGAACAGATCCTAAAAAACAGGAAAAGAAAGAAATGAGGTATTTGTATGATAACATCAAATCAGCCCGATAAAAAAACCGTACTTAAAGAACTGATGGAGCTTGGCAAAAGCAAAGGTCAGCTCTCCAACAAAGAAATCCTTGATGCCATAGGTGAAATGGACATAGACCCCGAACATCTTGAAAAATTCTATGACACCCTCGAAACCAACGGCATTGAAATCGTTGAAACCCTTGATGACATAATCCTTAATGATGCAGAACTTTCTTCTATCGCTTCGGGCAGTGTCGGTGACGATGATATGGATTCACCCGACTCGTCCGATACCATCGCAATAGATGACCCTGTCAAAATATATCTTAAAGAAATCGGCAGAGTGCCTCTCCTCTCCTCCGACGAGGAAACAGAATTGGCAAAAAGAATTGCCAACGGCGATATTGCCGCTAAAAAAAGACTTTCCGAAGCTAACCTCCGTCTTGTCGTCAGCATTGCCAAAAGATACCTTGGCAGAGGTATGCAGTTCCTTGACCTCATTCAAGAGGGTAATCTCGGTCTTATCAAAGCCGTTGACAAGTTCGACCATACAAAAGGCTTTAAATTCTCCACTTATGCGACTTGGTGGATTCGTCAGGCTATTACAAGAGCCATTGCAGACCAGGCAAGAACTATCCGCATACCCGTTCACATGGTGGAAACTATCAACAAAGTAAAGAAAATTTCCAGCCAGCTCCTCCACCAGAACGGTCACGAGCCTACTGCCGAAGAAATTGCCGAAGTTATCAATATGCCTACCGATAAAGTCCGTGAAATTATGCGTGTCGCACAAGAACCCGTATCCCTTGAAACCCCCATCGGTGAAGAAGAAGACAGTCACCTTGGCGACTTTATCCCCGACGAGGACGCTCCCGCACCTCAGGACGCTGCTTCCCATACCCTCCTTAAAGAACAGCTTGCAGAAGTTCTGGCAACCCTCACCCCCAGAGAAGAACAGGTGTTAAAACTCCGTTTCGGTCTTAAAGACGGTCGCTCCAGAACTCTCGAAGAAGTCGGTGAAGAATTCCATGTTACCCGTGAACGTATCCGTCAGATAGAGGCAAAGGCTCTCCGCAAACTCCGTCACCCCAGCCGCTCCAAAAAACTTAAAGACTTCCTCGACTAATTCAATTAGCAATTAGCAATGTGCAAT
>ONIF01000142.1 GCA_900317795.1 uncultured Eubacteriales bacterium
GGCAAGGCAAAAGCTATCAAGATTTCCACGCTGACAAAATTATGTGCTGCTCTTGATTGTCAGCCGGGAGATATATTGGAATTTCAAAAAGGAGATAACAATTGATGAGTGCAGCGGAAATAATCGACATTGTCATTATAAGCATTCCTTTTATCGGGTTGATAATTTTAGGTTGTATATTATTAGTCCGTCTGCAAAAACTTGTTATGAAACTGGACAAAAAAATCTTTCATTTTGTGCCTGTAATATTCTATGCAATACAGTTTATATATGGCATTTTGAGAGCAAACGGAATTATTATTTATTACAGTGATATGAACGGAGGGTTTGACAGTCCCGAGTGGCAGGAAGATGGAATGATATGCTGTTTTTTGTCAATATTGGGATTGATTGTTTCAACTGTAATTCTTATAACGGCATATTTCAGGAATAAAAAATCTCCCGTTGTGACGGCAAAAAAATCAACTAAAATCATTGCAGGGATTTTCACGGCTTTTTTGGTTACGTTTTCGGGAGTGTACTCTTACGAGATAATTTCATATCCCTACGGTGAAAATCACGATTTTCAAAATCAAAAACTGCTTGCGATAGGGGAATATATGTTTGAGGAACTTGACAGCGGAAATTTTGATTTGGATAAAAATATACGTCATGAAGATGTTGAAAGTGTAAAATCCGATGCATACGATGCTTTCCGATATACACGCTTTGAAAGCGTATATTTTTTGGATAAGCACACAGTATGTATTTATGAGGGTGGACTTTTTGACAGCGTGAAAGGCTATATTGTAACCGACGGGGAAAAGGAATATCCTCCAAAATACAATAAAATCAACGGTTATGATAATTTGTATTCATGGAGCGGAGAAACACTCCCCGAAACAATTAGCAATTAGCAGTTAGCAATGAGCAATTATTCCATACAACAATTTTGTTGAATTGAGAGGTAAAAAATATGAAACGAATAGTATTAACAGTAGCCGAACTCCACTCCCCACTCTCCACACTCCACTCTTTTATAAAATCATATTGAAAACGGCTCTGAATGATAAGGCGAAAATGGCAAGCAGGAACAGAGGGGACTTTACAAAATAGATCAGTCCGTCATAGTCGATTGTAGGTTTTGTGACAGTAAAAGACAGAGTTTTTGTTTTAGTTTCACCGTTGCTGTCCTTTACGCTGATTTTTACGATATAATCACCCATTGCATCGGGGTGATAGTTGATAAAAGTATTTTCACCGAAATTCTGAATGACAGTAAATTTTGTATCGTTTGGGGCTTTTACGGCAAACTTGTATGTATATTTTTCGCTTCCGCCCTCACCGTATGCCGTGAAAGAAATATCCTCGCCACGTTCAATCGTATCGTCACTGGTATAAGAGCCGTTTGCCAACGGCACCGAAAGCATACTTGGAGCGACATAAACCGCTGTAAGCGATTCATATATTTCATCTTTGGATTTCTGCACGTTCCACTTTATCTGGCAGTCGCTTAAATTGCCGTTGCACTCACCATAGGTTATCATATTGCCGTCAACAGATGTCACTAAAACTGTATGCATATCATACAGAAATCTAATGACATCACCCGGTTTGAGATTTTCAAGGTCATATTTTTGTTCCCAAGAGAGATAGTTTTCCATGCCGTAGGCTTCATATACGAGCCTGTTGACAAATCCGATACACTGAACGTCACCGCCAAATTCATTGCATTCTCCCAGACCTACATAATAATCATATCCCAAACCCGAATCGACAAGCACGTGAGGGCAGGGAGTATCTGTCCAGCCATCGGGATTGTTGATATATGAGCCGACATGGTTCCAATATTTTTCATCGGGAAACATCTCCATGAGATGATTTAAGTCACAATTTGTTTTTGCACTTGCGGTTATGCCGTACAGCGAACATATACATGAAAGCATAGCCGTTATAAAAATATATTTCAGTGATTTTGAAAAAAATTTTCTCATTCAAAAATACCGCCTTTAAATCAATGTGCAATGTGCAATTTACAATTTGCAATCATTATACAGTATTTATCGACTTTTTTCAAGCAAAAAATCATTTTGGAGGAGAGTGAAAATTCATGCACAAGTTACTTAAATCAAAAAGTGGCATTGTATTTTTAATAATAGTTGTGATGATTTTGCAATACTTGATATTTATTGGGGTGGGGCAGGCGTTATTTTTTGTGTTGGATTTTTTGGACGGTATTTCACCTCCGCCTTCTTTAAATTATATTGGCAAAGAAACGGGTATCGACATTGATAACGGTGAAATAAGAGGCGGATACACCCAAAGAGATGGTATGTATCATTCTCACTCATATCTTGAAGTAAAAATGCCATACTCCATTGACGAACAGTTAAAAAACAATACCGATTGGCAAAGTCTGCCTTTGTCCGAAAACGTCAATGAATTTTGCCGTATCGACATTGACGGAGAGAGCGAGTGCTCTGTTTCGGAATTTGAGAACGGCTGTTTTTATTTCGACATAGAAGAAAATAGTTATGCTTTCACACTGGCTGTATATAATGCCGATACAAATATGATATATTATTACAGTCGCTCATGATAATATCGGTATTAGTCGGGTCATGCCGATTTTTATATTAAACGACAAAATAAATTGCTCTATGTCATTCCGAGCGAAGCGAGGAATCTTTAAAAGATTCTTCGTCACTTCGTTCCTCAGAATGACAAAAGGAAATTTTCAGTGACGTTTACGATAGAATGGACATTTCCGTGATTTTTTTGCAAAAAAGATAAACGAAAAAAGCACCTGCCTTTAAAAGCAAGTGCTTTTTTTAAAAGTCCGAGTGACTGGAATCGAACCAGCGGCCTCTTGAACCCCATTCAAGCGCGCTACCAATCTGCGCCACACCCGGATAACAACAGATATTATTATAGCAAACACTTTTGAATTTTTCAACTGTTATTTTTAACAAAGAATTATTATATTTTTTCTTTAAAATTATGCAAAACCGCAATTTTTAATAAAAACTGCGGTTTTGTGTATTTTTATTCCCAGCCGGCTTTGACTTTCACACCGATTTCATCGGCAGTTGTTTCAAGCTGCAAGATTTCCCCCTTACCGAGAGTTTCGGAAGCTGTCTTTGAAAGTTCCTGAGAGCGTGAAACCGCTTTTAAATGTTATGTCAAAGCTTTCTTTGAGAGTGGAGTGTTGGGAGTGGAGAGTGGAGTTGTTTTTTGACACTCGAAACAGCCAAAACTCCACTCTCCACTCTCCACTCTCCACTCTAATCTCCGCCCTCCACTCTAAAATTAAAATTTGGTTGTGGCGGTGGTAACAACGCTTTTTCCTGCATAAATATTGCAGTTTGTGCCTGTTTTAAGAATGAAAGTCGCATTCGTTGCACCGACGATAACGGGCTTATTCAATGCAAGTCCCACTACTGCCGCATGAGAATTGATTCCGTCAACTTCTGTTATAATTCCTGCACTCTTTTTCATGATGGGAATGAGATTGTTTGTCGTTTCATGTATAACAAGAATTTCGCCCTCTTTGAAGTTGGCAAGGGCTTCTTCTTCACTCTTGCAGACCATTAAATGACCGTGTGCGGAAAGGTCGTTTACTATCGTTTGACCGCTTACGAGAATATTGCCTACAAGATGTACTTTCATCAAGTTGGTAGTACCCGATATACCCAAAGGAACACCTGCCGTCAATACGACTAAATCACCGTTTTGAAGAAGTTCCTGCTGTTGTGCAACCGTTATCACGTGGTTAATCAATTCGTCTGTATTATCCTTTTCTTCTACCATAATAGGCACGATACCCCATGACATATTGGTCTGCCGCCATACTTTTTCGCTGGGAGTTCCGCTGATTATCGGACAGCTTGGGCGATATTTTGAAAGCATTCTTGAAGTCATGCCCGACTTTGAAACAGTGATAATGGCGGCTGCACCCAAATCATGTGCGGTTGTGCAGGCTGCGTGGGATATTGCAGAAGTCACATCGGGTCTTTCATGCATATCAAGATGTCTGAATCTGTCTATGTAGTCAATATGGCTTTCGGTAATTTCTGCGATATTTGCCATTGTTTTCACGGCTTCAACAGGAAATGCACCTGCGGCAGTTTCGCCCGAAAGCATGATAACGCTTGTGCCGTCATAAATTGCGTTTGCAACGTCAGTTGTTTCGGCACGGGTGGGGCGTGGATTTTTCATCATGGAATCCAGCATTTGAGTGGCAGTGATAACGGGTTTATCGGAATTGCGTGTTTTCCGTATAATCATCTTTTGGATAATAGGCACTTCCGCAATAGGAATTTCAACACCCAAATCACCTCTTGCAACCATAACACCGTCTGCAACTCTCAAAATTTCATCTATATTATCAACACCGTCTTTATTTTCTATCTTTGCAATAATTCTGATGTCACCGCCGCCGTAGCTTTCAAGAACCGCTTTCATTTCATTTATATCATTGGCATTTCTTGTAAAAGACGCTGCCACAAAGTCAACATCATTTTCAACGCCAAATTTAAGGTCTGCCTTATCCTGCTCGCTCATAAACGGCAGAGAAAGAAATACATCGGGAACATTGATTCCCTTGTGAGAGGAAACAGGTCCTCCGTTGATGACTTTACAATGAATTTCAGAGGGGGTTGTACTCAAAACTTTGAGTTCAATAAGACCGTCATCAATTAAAATTCTGTTGCCTGCCTGGACATCATTGGGCAAATTCTTGAAAGTGATGGAGCAATGTTCTTTATTTCCCTCACAGGCTTCGGTAGTAAGGGTAAACTCCTGACCTGTTTCAAGCATGACCTTTTCGGGGAAATTGCCTGTACGGATTTCGGGACCTTTTGTGTCGAGAAGAATGGCGACAGGCTTGTTAAGCTCTTTGCGGAGTTTCTTCACAGCATCAATCTTGATTTTATGTGTGTCGTGCGTCTGGTGGGACATGTTTATTCTTGCCACGTCCATGCCGTTCAGCATAAGCTCACGCAATACTTTTTCATCATCTGTTGACGGACCGAGTGTACATATAATTTTCGTTTTACGCATACAGTATCTCTCCTAACATATTGATATGTCAATATCATACAATAAAAATGCACTTTTTACAAGAAAAAAATCTATTTTTCCAACAGATTTTTCGGGGCTGAAAAGAGAGGGAAAAAATCTGTCTGATTTTGCTGTAAAAACCTTGAAGATATTTAAGAAAAGTCTGAAAAATACACATATTTTTAAGCATGGTGATTTTTTTGGTTGTATAAAGTTACAAAGTTAAAATTTAGCATTATGCACTACTTTTATTACGAATGATTATAGAATATATACGAAAAGAAGAATTTTTTTCGTCAAAATAACTATCTGAAAACACATTTTTTTGAAATATCTTTTAAAATAAAATTCTTAAAAAGAAATATAGTGAAAGATTTTTTTGATATAATAAAAATTGTGAATTTAGTTTGCTTTACAAATTTGAATAAAATGTTAAAATAATATTAACAAAAGTCAGTTGATGTATGCAGGAAACTGCGGAAGGGGTACATTGACGGGCTTAAAG
>ONIF01000048.1 GCA_900317795.1 uncultured Eubacteriales bacterium
CAGGGGCGAAACTGCTTCAGGACGCTTTCGGCATCCTCCATGGTGTAAACCGGTCCCACTGCGCCGCTGCCGCTGCGCTGCGCCTTGCGGTTCTTCCATTCGGCCTCGGATTCCTGAATGGAAGCGCTGTCGCGCAGCATCACTTCACAGAGGGAGCAGGTCGCGCGTGTTGCATAAATCGGGCCGCGATACCCGTCTTTCCAGAGTTTGGGCAGCATGCCGGAGTGGTCGATGTGCGCGTGGGTCAGAAGAACGAAATCCAGTGCGGAGGGTTCCACCGGCAACGGAACATTGACGTAAATATCCTTCCCCTGTTCCATGCCGAAGTCCACGATCCCTTTTACGCTGCCGACCTCAATGAGCGTGCAGCTGCCGGTGACCTCATGCGCCGCGCCGTAAAACCCAATCTTCATCCGCTCCGGCCTCCTTCCGTTCATGGCTCTGAATGGATTGTTTCCGTTAAGAGCATTGTACACGTTTTTTTGCCGTTTGGCAACAGAACTTCTTTCCGTCCATGCGTCTGCTCCGGCCTGAAACGCCACTGAAACGGCTTTTTTTGATTGACATTGAGCCTTTCCTTGATTATAATGAGTTGAAATTTGACAGGGAGGTGATTCAATTGGAAATCACCGTCAATACCACCATGGGTGAGATGCTCGAGTATGACATGGGGATCGCCTATGTTCTGATGCAGTGCGGGATGCATTGTGTCGGCTGCCCCTCCTCCATCGGTGAGAGTCTGGAAGAGGCCTGTGCCGTTCACGGTCTGAATCCGGATGACGTGCTCGCAGAGATCAACGCGTATCTTGAAGCCCGCGAAACTGTCTGAGCATTGACGTTGAAAGACGCGCTGATGCGCGTCTTTTTTCTTCTTTGCAAGTGCCAATATCACGCTTGCGGAAATCATTCCCGCACCAAACAGCAATATAATATTCTCACTATCGCCTGTTGCAACACTGTTACCTGCATTGTTGTTTGTATTGCCGTTTGAAGTGTTGTCTGCATTATTGCTTACACTGTTGTTTGAATTGCTGTCTGCATTTTTATTTGTATTACTGTTTACATTGTCGTCTGCATTATTCATGTTGTTATCTGTATCGCTTTCAACAGAATTTTGCGATACCGTTTCAGACGGCTCATTTACTGTACTCAATTCTTCAAATGTGGGTTTATCTGCTGTGCCGTTTTTACTTTCATACATGACTGCTATTGCATAATATGCCTGTGATGTGGAAATTGCATTTCCCTCTCCATCTTCATAATGGGCAAATTGACCGTGATTTCTGTAATATCTCATCAGCATATCAAAGGCTGTATTGCCGTCTTTGATAAATCTGCTGTCCGTCAATACATCTATATCAAGCATTGTTAAACCTGCTATGACCTGTGAACAGCTTTCGCTGTCCTGTGAACCGTAGGAAGTAAATCCTCCGTTCTCACCTTGATTTTCCGACAAAAACGCAAGTGCCTTTTCTATACACGGCTTTACATTTTCGTTATCTTTATACGGTGCAAGTGCCTGCAATGCAATGCCCGTCATGTCTGCATCGGATTTATTTCCGACATCAAATGTCCAGCCTCCGTCACCGCCCTGTGCATTCAGAATTTCTGCAACCAGTTTTTCTCTTGTAGTCTGATTTGCACCCTCGGGGGCTTTCGGTATGTCATATTCCGCATTTGTGTCAAATGCCATAAGTGCATACATTGCACCGTTAATGCCCTGATTGGTGATATAATCCATGTCTGACAGCGGTTCTAACAGATTATATCCGTAAAAATCATATACATTCTCACCCATGCCCGAAAGTGCCAATACCACTCCCGATACTGCCGTTGAACGTGTACTGCTTATTTTAGCCGTGCCGATACTGTCAAGATACTCTTTCACGCTCTTTGCATAGCTGTCTTTTATCTCGTCTGTCAGCAAATCAAACTTTGCAAGCGTTATCATGCCCCATTCATTTCCATATACCGCCTGCTGTATGGGATACTGCTCTCTCAATTCCTCAACCGTTATTTTATCCTCGACAGGCTCGGAAACTTCCGAAATCTCGCTTTCCGACGGCTCAGAGGAAACTTCACTTTCCTCTGTTTCAGACGGTTCTTCACTCTCTGAGGGCTCGACGGAAATTTCCTCATTCCAATCTATGTTGATTTTATATACCGTTTCCGTCACTCCGTCGGGTATGTAACTCATCCAATTACTGTTGGCAACGCCTATTATAATCGTGTCACCGTCTGAAACTTCTATTTCGGAATTTTTCTTATAGTCCGTGCCGATTTCGTCAGCCGTGTATTCATTTTTATATATCTTTACAGGGAAAGACTTGCTTGAAGCTTTCGGCACAACTCTCACTGCATTTTGATTTAATTCAAGCGTGTATTCCGTTACGTCAGACGAAAATTCGGGTATCAGCGTGCCTGTATCAAATGTTATATCCGAAAGGGTTGTATCGGTTGATGTCCAGTCATATCCAATATCCGCACCCCAATTCATTGTGTACATGAAACGAATTTCACTGCCGTCGGACAATTTGCCATTCTCGACTGTATAAGCCGAAAGCCCCTCATCTGTAAACCAGTCATCAAGCGTTGCAAGCCAGCCTCCGCCCTGCTCCGAGCCAAGTCCGTTTATTTCGCTGACAAATCCAAATTCCGCTCCCTGCTGTGAAAATCCGTTTTCCTCAACAGCCTTTGTAAATGCCGTTAAAGCATTGTCACCGTCACCCACTTCAACCTCGCTGTATAAAAGCATTCCTTCCCATTTTGCACCGTTTTCCTCTGAAAGAGTGTTGTTTTCGACGATAACAGTGATTTTTTGACCATCAACCGCACCTGCATAAACAGGCATACCTGCCATCAAAACCGCCAACGCCCCTGCAACCGATAAAATTTTTACCGACTTTTTCATATACTTTCCTCCGTTTCTTTTTTAAGAGAAAGCATTTTTTTCTGTTCTTTCAGAAGTTTTTTACGTCTTTCACGCTTTAAACGGCTTTTATCCTTTGCGGAAATTTCGGGCGGTTCTTTTAATCCCGCACGTTCCAAAGCCCTGTTCCATGCTCCCAATTTCTGCTTGATAAAACAGACCGTTTCACTGTCAAAATCAGACTTTTTCGGCAGTCTGCCGACTTCATGGAATTTACTTTTCAAAAGCATTATTGCATACTGCGTTTTTTCATCTTTATCCACATAAAAAACCCCGTTTTAAAAAAAATATTGCTTTCCCCGTTTTTTACACACAAAGAAAGCACAACACAATTAACCGTATCAAAAAATTATGATACAGTAAAATCGGCTGCACTTCTTCCTTGTCCAAGACTGCGTTATCCTGATAAAATGCGGGAGTATTCTGACTTTTACAGTAATGACGGTTGTTACGGATTTCCACCGTATTCCCAATTACCTACTTGCTCATCTGTCATTCCGAACAAAGTGAGGAATCTTTAAGATTCTTCATCGCTTTCGCTCTTCAGAATGACAATATCCGATAAACTTTCGTACCGCATTTTCAGCAATATTCAATTCTTCTTGATACTATAACAGATTTTCGGCTTTATGTCAAGCCTTACAAAATCATTTGCAGAACAAGCAAAAGCGTTACTCCCGATATGCCTAAAAATGCCGATACCCCAAGCGAAAGCATACTTACAGGAATAAATATATTCGTAAAGCCCGAACACAAATTAACTGCCGTCAATGCAAGCACCCCCGAAAGCATGGATATAATTGACGCTCTTACAGGTGTTTTTGCACCCGATATTTTGTGAATTACGCTCATTGCCGAAAGAACTCCCATGAATATCCCGAAAATTTCCCACCCCGACATTAACTGTGCCACTCCCTTTTTTAACGCCTGTTTCATTTTATGAAAATTTCGGGCAGACTATGACATTTTTTCCAAAACGGCTGAAACGCTGTCGGCAAGGCATATTGTTCCGTCAGTTCCTGCGGTGTCACCCACAAATATTCTTTCATCGGCTCTGGGATTTCCAGAAAATACCCCTGTATATACCAGTCAATATGTGTAAAAGTATGCTTTGCCTTTCCCAGAAACAAAATTTTCAAAGGCTGTAATTTTACTTTCAATTCCTCCTCCGTACAAAATCCCTCAAAGTTCGGGAATTGATACATTCCCGACAAAAGTCCTTTTGCCGTTCTCTTTTCAATGGCAATTTTGCCTTGACAGCACAATATTAAAACTGTTTTTTCCTCTTTTTTACGCTTGATATTTTTAACTCTTACAGGTATCTCCCCCGTCAGACCGTCACGGCATGATACGCAATATTCCCCTAAAGGACACTCTTTGCACAACGGTGAACCATTCGGTAAACATACCGTTTCACCAAGTTCCATTAACGCTTCATTAAACTTCCCCGACTGTTCGGGCAAAATTTCCTGCAATTTTTTCTTAAATTTCTCTTTTGTCTGCGGTAAAAGCACGTTTTCCTTACTGCCCGAAAGCCTTGCCATCACACGCAATACATTTCCGTCAACTGCCGTTACTTTTTCATTAAAGCAAACTGACGCTATTGCACCTGCCGTGTATTCGCCTATTCCCGATAACTTCAAAATTTCCCCGTAGGAATGCGGAAACTCTCCTCCATACTCCTCCATAATCATTTGAGCCGCTTTTTTTAAATTTTTCGCTCTGCTGTAATAGCCCAAGCCCTCCCACAATTTCAAAAGCCTGTCCTCCGAAATGAAACTCAAACTTTCTATATCGGGAATTTCCTCCATGAAACGTGTATAATATTTTTTAACCGCCTCAATTCTTGTCTGCTGTAACATAATCTCCGACACCCATACATGATAAGGCTCTCTGTCCTTTCGCCACGGCAATTCCCTTTGATGTGTTTCAAACCACTCCAACAGCGGTTTTACAATTTTTTCCATATTACTCTCCATTCAAGCAAAAAAGCCCGATTTTTTTCAAACGGGCTTTTTAAAATCATTTTTTCACTTTCATACCTGTCTTTTCAATGGTCGGTATCAAGCCGATTTTCGGCTTATCGGGGTCGGGCAGCTGCGGAAAATCGTATGCAGGAAAGTCGTTTCCCTCTACAATGATAGGTCCGTCAGGTGTAATGCACACGTCCCAGCCTACATAGCCGAAATCATCGACTACCATAGCAGCCTTTTTCACAAGTTCCTTTACCTCGTTCATGTACGGCAGTTTATAACCCACAAATTTGATACCTGTTGCAGGGTGTGCGTCATAGTTCACCAATGCAGAAGTATGCCCCTGTCCGACAATCTCGCCTTTATCCAAGTCAAAATGACACGCCAATCCGCCATTTTCCAGATTATCCACAAACTTTCCGCCATTTCCCATTTTGAATACAGCATATAATATATTCGGCTTGCCGTCATATACAAGCGTCACTATCCTTAAACAGTTTATCGAGTTCGGATAAATTTTTGCGGCATCGGGGTGCTGTGTAATGACTTCCTCTATCACTCCGAAATTCTTTTCGGGGGTTCTTACATATTCATACAGCTTTTTTGTATCTTCAAAATCCGATACTTTTATTTTTTCAATACCCTTTCCGCTTTCGCCAATGTTCGGCTTTGCAAAGAAATATTCTTTTCCCTCAACAAATTTCTCAAATTCCTCATAGCCTATATCTGCCAAGTCAATGACCTCTCTGCCGAGAAATTCTTTAAATCTCTTGTCAAATACATTCTTTTCATTGAAAATATATCTCAAATCTCTCCTGTTCAGCTTTGAAATAAGATATTTATTCTTCATTCTCGTGAGATAAGTTTTTCTTTCCTCTGCATTCATGTTGTAAAACTCAAAGATGATATAATCATAGTAGCCTGCACCGTATTTAATGCCACAGCCTATCATGTCAAAAAAAGTCTTTACTTTGCTTTGTCCCGATTTTTCATGAACGGTATTGATTGCCTTTTTCATCTTGCTGAAACGAACTCCCGTCAGCACTCTTGCAAAATATCCTATATTCATTTTATCCCTTTCTGTGAGAAAAGTGAAGATGTTCTTCACTCTCCACTCTCCACACTCCACTCTCTATTAAAGTTTCGCCAATTCTTCTATGACAGACTTCTTGATAATCTCCATGCCCTTGATAAGCGTTTCATCTTCAATTACAAGAGGAGGCATGAGCTTTACAACAGAATTCTTTCTGCCTGCACCCTCGATTATCAAGCCGTTTTCAAAGCACTTTTCAATGACTTTATCCGCCAAGCCTGCACTTATCTTTTCAAACTCAATGCCCCAGATAAGTCCCATTCCACGAAGTTCAAGCCTTTCATCAAGCGGCAAAATTTCCTTTGTGATAAACTCTTTTACAATCTCACCTTTTCTTCTGACTTCACTTTCAACGTTGTTGGCAAGCATATATTCCAAACCGCCTTTTGCGGCTACAAATGCAAGCTGATTTCCTCTGAAAGTGCCGTTATGCTCGCCCGGTGTCCACACGTCAAGTTCAGGCTTAAAGAGAGTTATTGCCAAAGGCAAGCCGTAACCGCCTATTGACTTTGACATGGTTACTATATCAGGCTGTATGTTTGCCCTCTCAAATGAGAAGAATGTGCCACTTCTGCAACAGCCTACCTGTACATCATCAACTACCATTAAAATGTCATTGTCATCACAGAACTTTCTCAATCTCTGCAGCCACTCAACGTCAAATACTCTTATTCCACCCTCTGCCTGTATCGTTTCAAGGAATACGGCAGCAGGCTTTTCAATGCCGCTGTGGTCGTCATCAAGAAGTCTTTGCATATATGCTATTGTGTCAAGTTCGGGGAACATATACGGTGCAGGAATGAATGTAACATTCTCCAGCGGTACGCCTGCACCGCCTCTTGATGATTTATCCGTTGTGAGTGCCAGTGAACCCAATGTCATTCCGTGAAAAGCTCCCATGAATGCAAAGATATTTCTTCTCTTTTTCACTTTTCTTGCAAGCTTTAAAGCTGCCTCATTTGCATTTGTGCCCGTCGGTCCCGGAAACTGTATTTTATAATTCAATCCTCTCGGCTTTAAAACCTTTTCTTCAAACGTCTGAATAAACTCTCTTTTCGGAACGGTGTACATATCAAGAGCGTGCATAACACCGTCATTTTCAAGATATTCTATCAGCTTTTTCTTGATTTCGGGATTGTTATGTCCGTAATTCACCGCACCTGCACCGCAGAAAAAATCTATATATTCATTGCCGTCTTCATCATAGAAATATGCACCTTTTGCCTTTGTGAAAACTGTCGGAAAATGCCTGCAATATGAACGGACTTCCGATTCATATTCTTCAAAAACCTTTGTATCCATTAAAAATTACATCTCCGTTTCATAATTATTTCAATGCCTATTTTAAACCCTTTTTTCTCAAACGTCAAGATTATGCGGAAATTTGAAATCATTTTTATCAATCTCCACATTTACATTTCAACTTATTTCCAATATATAGCATATTGCACAAAAACAGGACAGACAAATTTCATGCTTGTCTGCCCTGTCAAAATTCTGCATTATGAATTATGCATTATGCATTATTGATGCACTTGACCATTACGGCTTTTTGTGCATGAAGTCTGTTTTCGGCTTCTTCAAATATCTCATTTGCGTGTGCTTCAAAGACTTCTTCCGTAATTTCCTCGCCCCTGTGTGCAGGCAGACAATGCTGTATCATTGCATCGGGTTTTGCCAATTTCATCAGCTCGTCATTCACTTGATAACCGTCAAATGCTTTCTTTCTCTTTTCGGCTTCGCCCTCCTGTCCCATTGACGCCCATACGTCTGTAATAACAACATCAGCGTCAACGACAGCCTCTTTCGGAGTGCGGAACATCTGAAATTTATCTCCGAATTCCTTTGCAAATGCCAATACATCTTCATGCGGTTCATAGCCCTCGGGACAAGCGACGGAAATACTCATACCTGTTTTCAACGCACCCACTATCAAAGAGTTCATCATATTATTGCCGTCACCGATAAAGCACATTTTCAAGCCTTCCAATTTGCCCTTAAACTCTCTTATTGTCATCAAATCCGCAAGTATCTGGCAAGGGTGGCAGAAATCCGTTAAACCGTTGATAATCGGAATACTGCCGTATTTTGCCAAATCTTCCACTTCACTCTGGGCAAATGTACGTATCATGATACAATCCAAATATCTTGACAAAACTCTTGCCGTATCCTGTACAGGCTCGCCTCTGCCTATCTGCATATCTTTTGAAGAAAGAAATATCGGCTGTCCGCCAAGCTGATATGTGCCTACTTCAAAGGAAACTCTTGTTCTTGTTGACGCTTTCTCAAATATCAAACCTACACTCTTTCCCGCAAGCAGTTTGTGTTCAATTCCGTGTTTCTGCTCATATTTAAGCTGGTCGGCTAAATTCAGTATCTCAAATATCTCCTCCGAACTTAAATCAAGCATTTTCAATAAATGTTTCATTTTAATTTTCCTCCATAACTTTTTTAAGGATATTCAATCCTCTGTCTATTTCTTCATAAGTGATGTTCAAAGGCGGTAAAAGCCTTAACAAATTCTTTGCCGTGAGAATAAGCAAGCCGTTTTCAACGCATTTCTTTGCAATTTCTTTTGCATTGTCCTTTTCGGTCACTATGCCTATCATCATTCCCATGCCACGAACTTCACTGACATTTGCCATTGTTTTCAATTTCTCTCTGATATACTCGCCCTTTGCATTGACCTCTTTCAAAAAGTCCTCTGTCGCAACCCTTGAAAGTACCTCTTTTGCCCCTGCACAAGCTATCGGATTTCCACCGAAAGTCGTACCGTGAGTGCCTGCACCCAATACATCTGCCAGCTTTTCAACGCAAAGACACGCACCCATCGGCAATCCCCCTGCCAAGCCTTTTGCAGATGTAATTACATCGGGCTGTATGCCGTAATTCTGATAACAGTAAAATGCACCTGTCCTTGATATGCCTGTCTGCACCTCATCTATCATCAAAAGTATGTCTTTCTCTTTGCATATCTTTTCAATCTCATTGACAAACTCTTTATCAAGAGGCATTACTCCGCCCTCACCCTGTATCAACTCTATAAATACGGCACAGACTTCATTGTCAATGCATTTCTTCACACTGTCAATATTATTTGCCTCTGCGTATTCAAATCCCTCCGTGAACGGAAAGAAAAAGTTATGAAATACATCTTGTCCCGTTGCAGCAAGCGTTGTTACAGTCCTGCCGTGAAATGAATTTACAAGAGTAATAATTTTCTGTCTGCCCTTGCCGTACTTGTCAAAGCTGTATTTCCTTGCAATTTTAATCGCACATTCATTTGCCTCCGCACCCGAATTGCACAAAAATACTTTGTCAAATCCCGTTAATGCACACAATTTTTTAGAAACTTCCGTCTGCAACGGTGAATAATACAAATTTGAAATATGCTGTAAAGTTGCGACTTGTTCGGATACGGCTTTCACCCAGCCGTCATCGCAATATCCCAAGCAGTTTACGCCTATACCGCTTGTGAAATCTACATATTCCTTTCCGTCAACGTCTTTTGCAACCGCACCTTTTCCGCTTACCAATGCAGTCTGAAACCTGCCGTAAGCGTGCATCATGTATTGCTGTTCGTCATTCCTTATTTCCTCAAAGGTCATTTCAATTACACCTCTCTATAATTTCTTTCAATTCCAGCCAATCATTTATTTCAATATATCCGCCCTGCAAAGTCATCTTCAAATCAGACTTTTCTTTGAACGTCTTTTTATACCATACAGGCTGTATGCCTGCATTCAATGCACCCTCTGTATCGCATATCGGGTTATCTCCGCAAAACCATACTTCATGTGCCGACAATCCCGACTTTATCAGAGCCATTTCAAATATCTCTTTTTCGGGCTTTCTGTAAATATATTCACTTGACGCTATCACAAATTCAAAGTGATTTTCGGGCAAAACCTCTTTTATTCTTCTTTTCAAAGAATTTCCCGACAACATGATATTACTTACAACACCCGTTCTTATTCCATTCTTATGCAGATATTCCAAAAGTTCAACGATATTTTCAGACGGCTTTGCAGATGTCGCATTATTCCAATATATCCACTCCAATTCCTCATAAGCCTTTGCCTGCAATTCCGTGATAGTTATATTTTGCGGATTTTTCACGGCTGTTTTCAATAAAGCTTCGTTTCCTTTATCAAAGCCGTGTACCGTTTCGGTAATAATCGTATTACCATAATCGAATAATATCAACTTCGGCTTATTCATAAAACACCTCAATAGAACATCGTGCCAACGCCCTCATCTGAGAACATCTCGATAAGTATCGAATGCGGTATTCTGCCGTCAATGATATGTGCCCTTTTAACACCACGTCTTACGGCTTCTACACAGCAATCAATTTTCGGTATCATTCCGCCCGATATAATACCCTCTTTTTTGAGTGACGGCACTTCGCTCACGTTTACAACAGGTATCAATGTATTTTCATCATCTTTATTTTTCAGCAAGCCTTTTATATCCGTCATTAAAATCAGCTTTGCCGCTTTCATTTCTGCCGCAATTCTTGCCGCTGCCAAGTCTGCATTGATATTATACACCGCTCCGTTATATCCGCCTGCAACCGTTGAAATTATCGGCACATATCCGTTTTTAGTTGCATCTTCGATAATCTGTGTATTGACTTCCGTTATCTCTCCCACAAATCCCAAATCATACGCTGTTGACTTCTTTTCAGCCATTAACATTCTGCCGTCAAGTCCACACAAGCCTATTGCCTTACCGCTGTGCTGTTCCAATCTCTGCACAAGGCTTTTATTCACTTTACCTGCAAGAACCATTTGCACGACATCTATCGTTTCTTTATCGGTCACTCGCAAGCCGTTGATAAATTTACTTTCCTTGCCCATTTGTTTGAGAGTGTCGCTTATTTCTGGACCGCCCCCATGCACCAATACAACATTGATTCCTACCAACTGCAAAAGCACAATATCACTCATTACCGCACTTTTCAGTTCTTCATTTATCATGGCATTTCC
>ONIF01000165.1 GCA_900317795.1 uncultured Eubacteriales bacterium
ATTCTCCTCCCATTCAGCCGATAATGCTTTAAGTAATGTAAAATCATTAACAAGTATTTCGGAGGGCGTAGACGGCTCTATGTACGCTTTCCTGTGCGGTCTTTCGGGAGTAGTTGCCCCTTTCTGTGCAATCGTTCCCCAGAGTTTGCAGATACGTGCAGGATTGAATACCGTTGTGTCTACTTCAACTTTCTCATCGCTAAACTTGTCGGACAAAACTTTCAAAGCATTCTCAAAGACGGAAACATTCTCGGGAGTGTTCGGAACATCAAAGCGATAAACCAAATGCACACCGTTACCGCTCATGGCACAAATGGGTTCTGCAAATCCACGATTTGACATGAAGTCACGAATGACTTTTGACTTTTGTTTTGCAAGTGCCAGTTCTTCTTCCGAACTGCTTACACCCGACAAGCGTTTCGGATCTAAATCAATCAAGAGCCAATGTAAAGCTGTGACTTCATTGTCTTTTGTTGTCGGGTTAGCACTCTCTATGAAGCAGTCATGTTGTTTACGAGAGTAGCATGATATGTTGATAGGATTGAGAGTGATGAAGATGTTTGAAGCCTTTGCAGTCGGTGTACGGGAGTTCCAACTCGGACGAAAATCCTGCAAAGCTTTTATAGCTGTATCGGCACTCGTGAAGTAACCGCTTGCGTTGTAGTTGCCGTTAATCATACGGACTTCAAAAAGTTCTCCGCTTGAATGTAAGAGGTGAACTGCTTTGATGATGTTGGTGGTATCCAAAATAAATAAGGACATAAAAATAACCTCCGTAAAAATAATTTTTTTACGAGGTTGCGACTGTATAACACTTGATTTTTTTTCTTGGTTATGTTAAAATTAGTCCATGAAATTAGATAACAAAAAAACAGGTGATACATTGAGCCGCAATCTCTTTGTATTATTTTGGGGGTAGTGATTTTGCACGATTCACTGCCCTCTTGTTTTATTATAAACTATTTTTGAAATTTTTTCAATTAAAATTTGACAATATCTTCTAAAAAATAATTCTGTATAAGAATTAAAAATATTCACAGAGTATAGAGATACGCAAGCATAGATTTTGTATATACAAAGTACATACAAAATCGCTTGTTGGTGGAATCCCCACACCCCATTACTTTTTATATTTGATACAAAGTAAAATCGCTTTCGCTCACCCACTCATAAAAACAGAAAACAGTTTTTTATTTTTTCTCTTATCAGCGTTTTGCAAATTTGAAAATATTTTTTCTCAGCCGTTTTGAAGAAATCTTGAATTACAAAATTTTTCAGATGGACGGAGATAAAAATTTTTTGTAAATCAAAATCTATGGAAGATCGGTACTTGCAACGATTAGAGAATTTGAGTAAAATGGAATTACAGTTTCGCCAATAGAGAGGGAAATAAAATGGAAATGACAATTAAGCAACTTGCAAATGAACTTGGAGTAAGCAAGACCACCATTAACAAAGTTATATCAAGTCTGGGAGTTCAGAATACTCTGCATAAAGTCGGTAACAAGTATGTGCTTTCCGAAATTCAAATTTTACAAATCAAGAATCAAATTGAAAATCAAAAACTGAAAATCGAAAACCAAAAATCAAAAATCGAAAACCTTGAACCGAAAATCGAAAACCTTGAACCGAAAATCGAAAACCTTGAACCGAAAATCGAAAACCTTGAACCGAAAATCGAAAACCTTAATCGAAAACCTCGAACCGAAAATCGAAAACCTCGAACCGAAAATCGAAAACCAGAAATCGAAAATCGAAAACCTTGAACCGGAAATCGAAAACTCAGAATCGAAAATCGAAAACCTCGAACCGAAAATCGAAAACCTTGAACCGAAAATCGAAAACCTTGAACCGAAAATCGAAAACTCAGAATCGAAAATCGAAAACCAAAATTTAATTTTTATTTTAGAAAAGCAATTAGCACTTTTGAATGAGCAGTTAGCTTTCAAAGATGAACAGATTAAAGATTATCGTCAACAGATAAAATCCTATCAAGAGCAAATTCTCATACTTACACAAAGCCTACACGATGCAACGCCCGCCTTGACTGCTGCACAGGCTCTCCATGCAGGAACTATTCAGAAACAGCTTACAGAACATTCCGAAAGCATAGAGCAATCTTCCGAACCCGAACAGCCGAAACAAAAGCAAGGTTTGTTTTCAAAATTATTTGGCAGAAAAAATTGAAAACAAAATTACAGGAATTACGATAAATAAGATTTGGGAGAGATGTTTAAATGGAAGTGTTTAATAATACTACAAAAGTAGTTAGAGATGATCTTATGAAAACAATACAAAAGGGTAGCCGTATATCTGTTGCAGCGGCTTGCTTTTCGATATATGCTTACCAAGAATTGAAAAAACAGCTTGAAGCCTGTGAGGAGTTAAGATTTATTTTTACATCACCTACGTTTGTCAGTGAAAAGTCGAAAAAAGAACAACGGGAATTTTATATTCCCCGTTTGATGAGAGAAAAAAGTTTGTATGGCACGGAATTTGAAATCAGACTGCGTAATGAACTCAGACAAAGAGCGGTTGCAAAAGAATGTGCCGAGTGGATAAAGAAAAAAGTCCGTTTCAAAACGAATATTACCCATGAAGGAATGAACAACTTTTTGCTGATTGATGGTGAAAGTGAAACTTATGCATATATGCCGGTAAATACATTTACTACTGTTGATCTTGGCTGTGAACGTGGAAATAATCTTACGAATATAGTTACCCGTATGGAAAATCCGGCAAGTATGGAATTTTTGAAGATATTCAATTCTATATGGGATAATACAGAAAAGTTGAAAGATGTTACCGAAGAAGTAATTGAGATGATAGGAGCGGTCTATCAGGAAAATTCTCCTGAACTTGTTTACTTTATGACATTGTACAATATCTTTAACGAATTTTTAGAGGATATTTCGGAAGATGTTTTGCCCGATGAAGCTACGGGGTTTAAAAACAGCATTATATGGAATAAACTTTTCAACTTTCAGAAAGATGCAGCTTTGAGTATCATCAATAAGTTAGAGCAGTATAACGGCTGTATTTTGGCTGACAGTGTCGGACTTGGAAAGACTTTTACTGCACTTGCCGTGATAAAGTATTATGAGTGCAAAAATAAAAGTGTACTTGTACTTTGTCCGAAAAAGCTGTCAGAAAATTGGATGAATTTTCGTGGCAATCTTGTAAACAATCCCTTATCCGCAGACAGACTGAGTTATGATATTCTTTATCATACAGACCTTTCAAGAGAAAGCGGAAAAACTATAATGGGAATGTCTATCGAACACATCAACTGGGGAAATTACGGTCTTGTTGTGATTGATGAAAGCCATAATTTCCGCAATGGCAACGGTACAAACAGTCACGGTGGGGAAAAAGAAAACCGTTATATGCGTTTGATGAATCGTGTAATAAAGCCCGGTGTAAAGACAAAGGTGCTTATGCTTTCCGCAACACCTGTTAATAACCGTTTTAATGACCTTCGTAATCAACTTGCACTTGCTTATGAAGGCAATCCTGCCGAAATAAATGAAAAATTAAAGATAAAATCCGATATAGATACAATATTCCGTCAGGCACAAAAAGTTTATAATGCGTGGTGTAAATTGCCTGATGATGAACGGACAACAAATACACTTTTATCAAGGCTTGATTTTGATTTCTTTGAAGTATTGGACAGTGTGACAATAGCACGTTCAAGAAAACATATACAGAATTTTTACGATATAACGGATATAGGAACATTCCCGAAGAGAAATAAGCCTGTATCACTTCACCCGAAACTGACAGACTTTTCCGGTGCCGTCAACTATCGTGAAATATTTGAAATACTGATAAAACTTCATTTGACTATTTATACGCCAATAGAATTTGTACATAAAAGTGAATTAAACAAATATCTTAATGAAGAAGAAACGGAAAATTTCCGTAAAGGTCGTGAAATGGGTATTCGTAGATTGATGTCTATCAATTTATTGAAAAGAATGGAAAGTTCTGTCCATTCTTTTCTCCTGACAGTACAACGTGTCCTTGATTTTCTCAGTGAAACCTCGTATATTATAGAAAATTTCATGAAAACGGGTATTTCAAATCTTGGCGAAATGGACGATTTTTCAAGCAGTGCCACAGACTTTGATTTTGATGACCAAAATACAGATTTCTTTGCAGTCGGAAAGAAAGTTAAAATAGATATTCGTGATATGGACTATCTTTCATGGAAACATGATATTGATGAAGATATAGAAGATTTGTCCTTGCTTGTTTCTATGGTAAGTGATATTACTCCGAAATATGACTATAAGCTGAATGAACTTTTAAGAGTGATACATGAAAAAATTTCCTCTCCGATAAATGAGGGTAACAAAAAAATACTGATATTTACAGCTTTTTCAGATACAGCCGAATATCTGTTTGATAATATCAGTCCGATTATCAAAAAAGAGTTGGGATTGAATACAGCCCTTGTTACAGGCTCTGTTGACGGCAAAACTACCATTCCGAGATTTAAAGCAGATATGAACCATGTTCTTGCTTGCTTTTCACCGAAATCAAAGGACAAGAATGTTTTATATCCGAATGACAAAAATGAAATTGATATTCTTATTGCAACGGACTGTATCTCTGAGGGGCAGAATTTGCAAGACTGTGATTACTGTATTAACTATGACATACATTGGAATCCGGTGCGTATTATACAGCGTTTCGGCAGAATTGACCGTATCGGCAGTCAAAATGCCGTTATTCAGCTTGTCAATTTCTGGCCTGACCTCGCTCTTGATGAATACATCAATCTGAAAAAAAGAGTTGAAACAAGAATGAGAATTTCCGTCATGACTTCAACAGGCGATGACGATCTCATAAATGCCGATGAAAAGGGCGATTTGGAATATCGCCGAAATCAACTCCGAAAATTACAGGAAGAAGTTGTTGATTTGGAAGATATGACAAACGGTGTTTCCATAATGGACTTGGGACTTAATGAATTTCGCATAGACTTGCTGGCTTACATAAAAAAACACCCCGATATAGACCATACTCCTTTCGGTATCCATGCCGTTGTAAAGGGCGATAAACCCGGAGTTATATTCATTTTGAAAAATGTCAATGAAAATATCAATATCCAAAATCAAAACAGACTGCACCCGTTCTACATGGTATATGTCGGAATGGACGGAGAAATTATCACAAACCACTTACAGCCCAAAGAAACTCTTGATATGATGAGACGGCTTTCTCTCGGAAAATCTGTGCATGACAAAGTATTGTGCCGTATGTTCAATCAGGCGACAAATAACGGTAAAAATATGGCTCGTGT
Organism: uncultured Eubacteriales bacterium; assembly: GCA_900317795.1. Lineage (GTDB taxonomy): Bacteria > Bacillota > Clostridia > Oscillospirales > Acutalibacteraceae > UBA1213. Next base: position 5,312 of record ONIF01000165.1, read on the forward strand.
ATCTCACCTTTTGGAAGATGCTATCATGTCAATTATTGATGCCAAAGATGAAAGTGATATTGACAGCTTTTTCGGAGGAGGGCAAACTACATTTCTTTCGGGAGGATTTTCGGGACTTGATGACTTTGAATTGATTTGTTTTATGGTGGTGATATAAATGACAGAATTTCCGGTATCTACAAGGGTGAACAGGAGAGTTCCCAAAGAGGCTTTTTATAAACATCTGACACTTACAGCCGCTTTGAAAGACAAATTCGTGACAGATGTTGACCGTATTGTGATTGAAAACAGCCTTTCAAATGGCAGTCTTAATTTAAATGCACAGTCAGAAATAAAAGAAATACTCGTGCTTTCGGTGACACTTAAAAAACAGGAATTTGACGGAAAAATCGTTGAAGCCATTGCAAAGCAAAATCCGCACAAATTGTTGTTTGTACTTGTGTTTGAGGACATGAAAAAACTTGCACTTTATCACAGTAAATTGTATAATACAGATTGGACAAACGAAAATGAGATTTCCTTGAAATTAAACGGCAGTTCGCTTGATGAAATATGGCAGTCGTTCATTGAACAAACAGCCCTTTATAGAGAACGTGCCGAAAATTCGGGCAGTCTTTCCATAGATGAACGCCTTGCACGACAAGAACGGATAACCAAACTTGAAAAATTGATAGAAAAAACCGAAAAATCAGCATGGAAAGAAACACAGCCGAAAAAGAAATTTGAACTTTACTCTAAATTGAAAGGGTATAAAAGTGAATTGGAACAATTAATAATGAATAATGAATAATTAATAATTAATAATTAATAATTATTGATGAATGAGGGGATTTTTTATGAAAACGGATAATGTAATTGTTGAGAAAAGCAAGAGTTTTGCATTGCGAATTGTGAAAGCATATAAATTTCTTGTTGAAAAAAATGAATATGTTTTGTCAAAACAGATGTTGAGAAGTGGCACAAGTATCGGTGCAAATGTAAAAGAGGCGGTTTATGCTCAAAGTACAGCGGATTTTATCTCGAAAATGAGTATTGCCCTTAAAGAAGCAAGTGAAACGGAATATTGGATAGAACTTTTGATTGAAAGTGAATATATTACCGAACAGGCAGGAAATTCTTTGAAAAATGATTGTGTAGAAATAATAAAAATTCTCACATCAATTATAAACAGCAAGAAAAACAATACTAAATGAAAGGAGAAATAATTGATAATTATTCATTATTAATTATTAAGGCTATGTCACAACAAATGGTTGATTTTTAACGAGAAATAGCGTATAATAATAGTAGGAAATAGTACCACCGAAGGAGGTAATTGGATATGCCTAC
>ONIF01000223.1 GCA_900317795.1 uncultured Eubacteriales bacterium
TTCTGCCGTAACTGGCTTTATTCTCTCAACATCAAGCCTGCCAATCTCCGTTTGCGTGACCACTCTGCTGAGGAACTCTGCTTCTACTCAAAGGCTACTACTGACTTTGAATATCTGTTCCCATTTGGCTGGGGCGAACTCTGGGGCGTTGCCGACAGAACCGATTATGACCTTACTCAGCATATCAATACAAGCGGTAAATCTCTCGAATATTTTGACCCTCAGACAAATGAAAAATATGTTCCTTATGTCATTGAGCCGTCACTTGGCGTGGAAAGACTGTTCCTTGCAATCATGACAGAGGCTTATGACGAGGAAGTCATTGACGAAAAAGATACAAGAGTTGTATTGCGTTTCCACCCTGCACTCGCTCCCGTAAAAGCCGCTGTTCTGCCGCTTTCAAAGAAACTCGGTGAGGGTGCGGAAAAAGTTTATGATATGCTTGCAAAGAACTTTATGACGGAATATGACGATACAGGCTCTATCGGTAAGCGTTATCGTCGTCAAGACGAAATCGGTACTCCTTTCTGTATCACATTCGACTTTGACAGCCTTGAAGATAATTGCGTGACTGTTCGTGACAGAGATACGATGGCTCAGGAAAGAGTGGCAATCAATAATCTTGTTGCTTACATAAACGACAAAATTCAATTCTGATTACACGTTTTTCATAATATCAACCTTTCTTTTTGGTGACGGCAGAGAAATCTGCCGTTACTTTTTGCATAATTTCAAATCAAAAATTGCATTTTCGGTTGACACTTTACAGAAATAGTGCTATTATATTCCTGTAATTCATTTTTTGAAAGGAAGTCCTTATTCATGGATAAGAAAAATATTGACTGGTCAAACCTCAGCTTTGGCTATATCAAAACTGACAAAAGATTTGTTTCCACATTCAAAGACGGTGCTTGGGACGAGGGTGCTCTCATTGATGACGATATGATTACAATGAGTGAGTGTGCGTGCGTTCTCCAATACTCTCAGTCTGTTTTTGAAGGTCTGAAAGCCTACACCACCCAGGACGGCAGAACTGTTGTATTCCGCCCCGACCTCAATGCAGAACGTATGGCAACTTCTGCAAGAAGAATGGAAATGCCCGTTTATCCCGAAGATAAATTCATTGAGGCTGTCGAAAAAGTGGTAAGTGCCAATAAAGAATATGTTCCCCCTTACGGCACAGGTGCAACNTATCGGTGTAAAGCCTGCCGATGAATTCCAATTCAGAATTTTTGCAACTCCCGTTGGTCCTTACTTCAAGGGCGGTGCTAAGCCTATCACTATCAAAGTAAGCGACTTTGACAGAGCTGCTCCTCACGGTACAGGCTATATTAAAGCAGGTCTGAACTATGCCATGAGCCTCCATGCTATCGTTACCGCTCACAAAGAGGGCTTTGATGAAAATATGTACCTTGATGCAGGCACAAGAACCAAAGTTGAAGAAACAGGCGGTGCTAACTTCCTCTTTGTCACAAAGGACAACAAGGTTGTTACCCCCAAATCCAACAGTATTCTCCCCTCCATTACAAGACGTTCTCTCATGGTCGTTGCAAAAGACTATCTCGGTCTTGAAGTTGAGGAAAGAGAAGTTTACTTTGACGAAGTGAAAGACTTTGCCGAATGCGGTCTTTGCGGTACAGCAGCAGTTATTTCACCTGTCGGCAAAATCTACGACCACGGCAAAGAAATCTGTTTCCCCAGCGGTATGGAGAAAATGGGCGAAGTTACCCAGAAACTCTATGACACCCTTACAGGCATTCAAATGGGCAGAATTGACGCTCCCGAAGGCTGGATAAGAGAAATAAAATAATGCATAATGCATAATTCATAATGCATAATTACAACAGCAGTCGGCTTTTTATGGCTGACCGCTGTTTTGTTTTGCCGAATATATACACACATATCAAATAAAATCCCATGCACACCATTTCAATTAGCAATTAGCAGTTAGCAATTAGCAATTTGTGCTGATTGCTGATTTTTTCTGCCCCAAATCAACAACAACATTCCGTAAAATCCCACGCACATCAGGATTTTTAAAATGAAATTGACTAAGAGGAATTTCACCAATAGGCACGGTGTTATTATGCACATCAGCGGAAATATTATCCACTCGAACACCATGATTTTTATATCCGTCACTTTTACAAGCCTTGCTATACTCATTACTGTATTAAGCAACTCACTTATTATAATGACTGCCACTATCCCCATTATGCCGAATTTCGGCAACAGCAAATATGTCAGTATCACTCTTATTACTGCATCTATCAGATTGAATATCAAATAACTTGTCTGCTCGTTCAAGCCTTTCAATATGCCGTCTGCAACTGCGTCAAGATACATGAACGGCACAACAGGGGCAAGTATCCCTATAAATCGCCCCGCAAGCTCATTATGATACAATGCATTCCCTATATCACTTGAAAAAAACAGGAATATTACCATGACGGGCAATGAATAGTACAATGCAAGCCGAAACATCTTTTCCGTGATGTGCCTGATACTCTTGATATGCCTTTTTGCAAGGGCTTCGGACATCTCCGTCACTATCAGCGAACAAAATGGAAATATGAATACTGTCGGAAATGTCAGTACGGGCATTGTCATTCCCCCAATTATGCCGTACTCTGCAAGGGCTTTTGAACTGTCAGAGCCGTTTTTCTTCAATCCCAACGGAATAAGCACATTTTCAACTGCACTCAGCCCACTACGCAAACATGAATTTGCCATGACGGGCAATGCAACAGGCATTATTTTTTTGGCAAGTCCGTCTGCCTTTTCACTTCCGCAATTTAATTTCTTTATGTCAACTGCATAGCATATCAGAGAATATACAAAAGAAATCACCTCTGCCAAAGTCGTTCCCAATACCGCTGTACAGCACGCTTTTTCAAGTGTATCGGGCTTTGACAATGCAAATGCAAGGGCAAATACTCCCATTTCAATGACCTGTTCCAAAAGCTGTTCAACAGATGTCTGTACGGTCTGCCGTCTTGCCGTAAAATATCCCCTTATGCAAGCCGATACCGCCATGAACGGCAAACTCGGTGCAAGCAGTTTCAATGCAGGCACGGTTCTTATGTCATGCAGAAAATATTCTCCTGCCACATCTGCCGAAAAATACATGAACGCACCTAAAATTCCACCCGATACAAGTGAAATCAAAATGCACTTTTTAACGGCATATTTTGCTTTTGCAGGCTCTCCCCTTGCCGAAAAATCGGAAAATAATCTTGTTGCGGTCAGCGATATGCCCGAAGTCGATACCACTGCAAAAAACAGATATACGCTTATGATAAGCTGATAAAGTCCTATCCCCTCCGCCCCTATCGTGTCTGCCATGAACACTCGGAAAAACATATTCATACTTCTTATTATCAATGCAGATACTGCCATTATCAGTCCGTTTTTGAGAAATAAACGCTTTTGTATTGCAAACCCTCCTTTTTTGTTGTAAAATATACAAAGATGTTTTTTTGAAAGGAAATGGTTATGTTTAGGTTAAGGAGATTTTTGAAAAATTACAAACTGCAATTAACGATAGGTCCTCTTTGCAAGCTTATCGAGGCAATTTTTGAACTGTTCATTCCGCTCATAACTGCCGATATTATTGACACGGGTGTTAAAAACAGTGATGTCGGCTATGTTTTAAGACAGGGCGGTTTTATGATTTTTTTGGGGGCGTTGGGATTGGGATTTGCACTCGTCTGCCAAAAGTCCGCTTCCATCGCTTCACAGGGCTTCGGCACGGAAGTCAGAAATGCCATGTTCAAGCATATCAATACTTTCTCCCATGCGGAACTTGACAAAATCGGCACTCCCTCTTTAATTACAAGAATGACCAATGACATCAATCAACTGCAATTAGCCGTTGCCATGCTGATAAGACTTGTCATAAGAGCACCTTTCCTTGTAATCGGGGCAATCATCATGTCAATGTGCATTGATATGAAAATCTCTCTTATATTTCTTTCTGCCTCTCCTTTAATTGCATTGGTGCAGTTTTTGATAATGTACAAGTCCGTACCGTTCTTTAAGAAAATTCAGAAAAAATTGGATACCGTTTCTCTTATTTCAAGGGAAAATCTGTCGGGCAACAGGGTTATCCGTGCATTCTCCAAGCAGGATACAGAACAATCCCGCCTTGAACAGCAAAATAATGAATTGGAAGAAACTGCCGTTGCTGTCGGAAGAATTTCCGCTTTATTAAATCCCCTTACTTATGTGATTGCCCAAGGGGCGGTTATTGCAATCGTCTGGTTTGGGGCAAGGTTCGTTTATGACGGTCAGCTTTTGCAGGGACAAATTATTGCTCTTGTAAACTATATGACACAAATACTCCTTACTATGATAGTTGTTTCAAATTTAGTTGTCATTTTTACAAAAGCTTCCGCCTCTGCCACAAGAGTGAATGAAGTTTTTGACACCGTTCCGAGCGTCAGGGAAAAAACCTCTGACGAGATAAAAACAGATGAAAAAGCACCTGCCGTTGAATTTGAGCGTGTTTCATTCGGCTATGCAGACAATGCCTATGCACTTAAAAATATCTCTTTCACTCTGCAAAAGGGCGAAACTGTCGGTATAATAGGCGGTACGGGTTCGGGCAAATCTACTCTTGTTAATCTTATTCCGAGATTTTATGATACTTCGGAGGGAAATATATTTGTTGACGGTGTGAATGTCAAGGACTATTCCTTTAAGCAGTTAAGGCATACAATGGGAATTGTTCCGCAAAGTGCCATGCTTTTTGCAGGGACTGTCAAATCAAATATGCTCTGGGGAAATAAAAATGCAGATAAAAACGATATTGACAAGGCTCTTAAAATTGCACAGGCTTATGAATTTGTATATGCCAATCCCGAGGGACTGGAAAGGGCTGTAACGGCAGGCGGTAAAAATCTTTCGGGCGGTCAAAAGCAAAGACTGACGATTGCAAGGGCATTAGTCGCACAACCCGAAATTTTAATTCTTGATGATAGTGCAAGTGCTTTGGACTTTGCAACAGACGCTTCTTTAAGAAAATCCCTTAAAGAAGAAACAAAAAATATGACTGTTATCATGGTATCTCAAAGAGTGGGTACTGTCAGATATGCGGATAAAATTATTGTTCTTGATAAAGGCGAACTTGTCGGAATAGGAA
>ONIF01000111.1 GCA_900317795.1 uncultured Eubacteriales bacterium
ATGCCGACAAGATTTACAATTTCCTGCAATTCCGATTCATCTTGGAGAAGTGACATCAATCTTGCACGAAGCTGCATAAAATCTTTTGACGCATTTTCGGCAAACCAGTCTTCCAGCTGGTCTATATAGAGAGAATAGCTTGTCAGCCAGTTAATTGCCGGGAAATGACGTTTGTAAGCAAGGTTTGCGTCAAGTCCCCAGAATACTTTTACGATACGGAGAGTTGCCTGTGAAACAGGCTCGGAAATGTCACCGCCCGGAGGTGATACTGCACCGATTACGGACAATGCACCCTCTTTTTCGTCACTGCCGTTTACGAGAACACGTCCTGCACGTTCATAGAACTGTGCCAGACGGCTGCCCAAATAGGCAGGATAACTGCCCGACATCTCACGGAGAGCCTCTGCCCAACGTGAAGTTGAATCCGCCATGAGTGCGACTGTATAACCCATATCTCTGAAATACTCTGCTATGGTAATTCCCGTATAAATAGACGCTTCACGGGCGGCAACAGGCATATCAGATGTATTTGCAATAAGTACCGTTCTTTCCATCAAAGAATTTCCCGTGCGTGGGTCTTTCAGTTCGGGGAATTCATTCAAAACGTCTGTCATTTCGTTTCCACGTTCACCGCAGCCGATATATACGATAATATCAGCGGCTGCCCATTTAGCCAACTGATGTTGTACAACGGTCTTGCCCGAGCCGAAAGGACCGGGTACGGCTGCCACACCGCCTTTTGCTATCGGGAAAAGTGTATCAATCGTTCTCTGACCTGTCGTCAAAAGAATATCGGGCGAAAGCTTTCTTTTATACGGTCTGCCGACACGTACAGGCCATTTTACTGCCATTTCGAGATTTTTCTTTTTGCCGTTGACATCTATAATTGCAACGGTTTCATCTATGTTGAAATCGCCCTCTTTAATATCGACAATAGTGCCTTTTACACCGTTCGGAACGAGGATTTTATGCACAACTGCATTGGTTTCCTTTACCGTTCCCAAAACATCGCCTGCAACGAGTTTATCACCCTTTTTGGCTGTCGGCACAAAATGCCATTTTTTCTTGTGGTCGAGTGACGGCACTTCTACACCTCTTTTAAGGCTGTTGCCTGCAATTTTCATAATTTCGCTGAGAGGTCTTTGAATACCGTCATAGATAGAACCGATAAGTCCCGGACCGAGTTCAACCGAAAGCGGTGCACCTGTTGATTCCACTCTTTCACCCGGACCAAGTCCCGAAGTTTCCTCATAGACCTGTATAGAAGCCCTGTCACCGTGCATTTCGATTATCTCGCCTATCAGACGTTCACTGCTTACTTTTACAACGTCAAACATATTTGCATCACGCATTCCCTCTGCTATAACAAGAGGTCCTGCCACTTTTGTAATAACTCCGTTTGTCAAATATAAACACCTCAATTTCCAAAGAGAATATCCGAACCGACTGCCTGTTCCACGAATTTTGACAGTCTTTTGCGACCTGCACCGCTGCTGCCTTGTGCAGAGGGTATCGGAATGACGGCAGGAATGATTTTTTCCGCATTGAACAGGCTGCCCGATTCAAGAGGTTCATCACATATAAACATATCTATACCGACTGCACCAAAGCCTTTTATGCTTTCGCTGTCGCCTATCACGGCAATATTTTTAACCATAGCTTACACGCAGCCTTTCTCTGATTTTATCGGGCGGAGTTTTTGTTTTGATACCGCCCGAAATGATATTGACAGTCTTTCTGTCATATTCACAGCCGATACAGTACCCCAAAAGAGGCTCTGCACCAGCACATGAATGCCTGCAAAGCTCCCTTGCAAGCTTCATTGTACCGTCATCAACGAATTTTTCAAACTCCGACGGAGATTTTTTATAAAGTGCAACAGCCTTTGCACAATCATTGGAATTTATCTTTTCAAGATGTTTGATAAGCTCATTTTCGCCCGATACACTTGCTTTTATCAATGCAGGTATGTCAAGCCCCTCGCATTCGCATAACGCCTGTTCAAGATAAGTTTCCGTTGCGGAAGTTTTAGCCGCCCTCAGTGCAATTTTCACTTCCGCAAAAAATACAAGCCTTTCAAGGTATTTTTTCAAAAATACAGACTTTGATTTTTTGCTTTCCCAAAGAAGTTTCTGCATAACGGCTCTATCTATGACAGCATCGCTTAAACGGGCATCTTTTGTTTCCGCAAGAAGTCCGTAAGCTTTATCGGCAGCATTTCCAAGCCATTCGGGCAGACTGTCAAAACGTCTGTTTTCGACAGCCTCTATCATATTTTTCTCACCCGTCATGCAGGGACTTATCAGCAAACTGCCATAATCCCTGTTGGACATAGTGCCTTTTAAAACAGTCTTTAAATTATGCACGTCATTTTGTGCGAAAAACGGCTCAAACAAATTCATATCGGGTGCAACACTTTTGACGTATTTCCACATCTTTTCCGTATTGCTTGCAATCAGCTCGTCAACCGTGTCACCCTCGCCAAATCCCTTGTCACTTAAAAACCTCACTAATTCCTTTTCGCTTTTGAGTGCAAGCATTTGTTCAATATCGGAGGAGGAAAGAAGTTTCTTTTCCCTTGCCCTTACAGAACCGATAGAGTATTCGTATTCCATCAAACCCCCCCTTATTTAAAAAGCTCTCTGCTGATAATATCCTCTATTTCCTCACGCTTTTCGGAGATGACGGAGGAAAAACTCATATTTTCCTCAATATCACCGTCTTTGAGAATAAAACCGCTTTCAATGCTGTTATTCGGGGTATCGGAAAGCTTGGCGGAAATGCCGAATTCATAAAATCTCTGTTCGATATTTTTCGGCACTCTTTTCAGGTCTTTTTCATTAAAATAGATAATACCCTGTTTGAGATGTGAAGTTCTTGCAAGGCTGTAAACAAGCTCAAAATATACTGTATCGGGGAGATTTACCATGTAGTCGAGCACATGACTGACAGCCTTGTCAATTTCCTGTCTGCGAGCCTTTAAAAGCATATTTCTCTTTTCCAAGTCACTTTTACTTTGATGTGCTTTAAGCAGCTTTGCAGACTGCTCCTCTACAAGAAATCTTGCATTTTCCGTGATTTCTTTAGCCTCTTTCTTTGCGTTGTCGAGTATCTCATTACATGACTTTTCCGTTTCGGCATTGATAACGGCTATTTTCTCATCACATTCTTTTTTTATTTCGGAAATAATTTTTTCACCGCTGCTCATAGTATGCACACCCTTTTAAAATTTGATTGCGGGTACGGAGATAACTGTAAGCAATGAAACGATAAATGCAAAAAGTGCATATATTTCAACCAGCGTAACAGATACCATTGCTTTTGAGAAGTTCTTGTCATCTTTTGCACAAAGACCGATACCTGCAACAGCAGCTCTGCCCTGAGCAATACCCGATACAAGACCGCCTACACCGATAGCAAGAGATGCACCGAGATAGGCAAGTCCCTGTTCTGTTGTAACAACGTCACCGCCACCAAGTACACCTGCATAAATGAGCATCAAAAAGCCTACGATAAAGCCGTAAAGTCCCTGCGTACCGGGGAGAAGTGTCAGAACGAGCATTTTACCGAACATGGAGGAATCCTCCGAAAGAACTCCCATAGAAGCCTGTGCAGCTGCACCAACGCCTTTTACAGAGCCTATGCCTGCCAAAACAGTAGCGATTGCGATACCCAAAATTGTAAATATCATACCCATAATAAATTACCTCCAATTATATTCATTCATCAGTATTTTTTATTTTAAAGTTTTTGGTTTTTGCGGAGAAAGCTTCAAAGGGCTTTCCGCCACCTTCATAGAATTTACTGAACATCTCGACATACTGCAAACGCATGGTATGCACATAAGAGCCGAGAACATTCAAGCCTATTGTAACAGCATGACCTACTATAAAAACGACTGCCATGCATATTACACCAAATATGCTTGTACCGAAAAGAGTGGAAAGCATATTGAAAACCTGTGCCATAACGCCTGTTGTAAGTCCCAAAGCCATCAATCTCGAATAACTCAACAAGTCGCTTACATAGCTTGTAATGTCATACAGAGAAGCAACTCCGCCTATCAATTTTCCGAAAATGCCTTTCTTTCCACGACCTTGCGTCAAAATAAGTCCTACCGCACAAGCGATTGCTATTCCTGCACCGATATATGTAAGCACCTGTCCGAAAGCCATTCCCATTGCCAGCACCGCAAGACCTATCAAAAGCAACATCCACAAGCCTGTATCAAAGAATGCCTCCGCATATTTTTTCTGCTTAAAGCATACATAGAATTTACAAGCCATTCCCGCAAGTACATGGAGAAGTCCAAATCCTATGGACATTATCATAATAAACAATGCATCTTTCTGAGTATCAAGCATCCATGGCATAAGCTGTTTCATAGTAATGTCACTGCCCGTAAATGTATTGTAGAATACAGCGGGAGCGTCACCAAAGAAACTTCCGAACACAAGTCCCCAGAATATCGTTGATATTCCGCAGTATTGGAAAAGTTTCAAATTATTTCTCATGGACTTGTCAGGTTTCAGGACTTTCAGACCTATTGCCGTAGCTATCACAAGCAAAAGTCCATAGCCTGCGTCTGAAAACATCATTCCAAAGAAGAAATAAAAGAAAAATGCAAGTACGGGAGTAGGGTCTATATCTTCCTTTGACGGAGAAGCGTACATTGTAACAATACTTTGTGCAGGCTCTGCAAAAGCGTTGTTTTTGAGTTTTACGGGAGCGTCATCTCCTGCTTCCTCAAACTCTATGACAGCCGAAGGAACTTTTTTACAGATTTCCTCAAGCTTTCCGCAATCCTCCTCGGGTATATAACCGTTTAAAACAAAAACGTGTTCTGTTTGGTCAAGTTCGGATATGACACGGTATTTTTCCGCACGGAGTTCAAAATAGTCCTGCGTGTCACGGATAGCCTCACGATAATCTGCATAATTGGCAATCTGCTCTCTAAGGTCATCATTCTTATCTCTCAAATCATTATTTTTCTTTGAAAGACGTTTTGCTTTGTCAAGGGGAATTTTGGAAGTAGGATTGAGCGGTCTTGAAAAGCCTATACTCCTCAGAGTGAGTTCGGCTTTTTCCTTTTGATTTTTAGGCGTAAATACAACGATACTTGTCATATTTGACGAGGAATAGACGACTTCCAATTCAAATATCAGTTCGGGGCATTTTTCCGCAAGGGTTTCGGATAAAAGCTGTTCATCATACTGTTTCGGCAAAGTACCGATAAATACAGCCGTTGAAACAGTATCACCTGTATTAAGAGGTATATCCAGCTTTTTCCAAGGTTCAAGCTGTGCGGTAAGCGTTCTTATTCTCGCCTGCTCGGCAATATTATCTGTTATCTGGTCATCTATACGGCATATTTTTCCGCATATACCGATAATTTTTGCTGCCTGGGCGGCAATATCGCCTATTTCATCGGCATCTATCTCACGCCTGCCTTTGAAGCTTTCGAGAAGTCCCTTTTTTTCGGGAGCGACATTTCCGAGAATTTTCAATGCCTTTTCCGTAAGTTCGGCATTTTTCTCAAACTGTTTAAGCTGTGCAGATGTGTCCGACCTTGCAAACCCCTCCTGTACCTCGTCATCATGCTTTACATGGATAAGTGCCGAATCCTGCAAATGCTCAAGAAGTCTTTTTCTGTCGCTTTTAAGTGCAATAATCCTTACTGCTTTCATTTTCAGCTTTGACAAATCATAATCACCACACTTTATTTAATTTTTTTCGACTTATGCAGTCAGCATTTCAATAACCAGCCGAGTTACTCTGTCAAGATTTTTTTCAGCCGCTGCCGAAATTTCATCGCATTCTTTTTTAATTTTCTGCTTTTCCTTTTCAAGCTGACGTTTGCTGCTTGCAGATATAGCCTGCTTGTCATCTTTCAGCATTTTGTTTGTCTGCTGTTCGGCATTTTCGACAATTTCCCTTGCCTTTTTAAGAGCCTCCTGCTTTTTCATCTCAGCCTGAGCCTTTGCATCAGCCTCTTTCTCACGGCACTCCCTTTCGGTTTCGAGAATTGCCTTGATAAGTTCACTCGCCATATTTCTCCCCTCCCCACCACAGCGGTTCGCTGCGACTTTTTATATGGATATACTCCATATACTATTAAAACATATTTTCAACCAAAAATCAACTTTTACATAGTTTTTTTATTCCGTACCGGCAACTAAAATATATCACCCAAATTATTCAAAATCAATTTTCATTTTTAGCCATAAGTAAAATAATTGACACTATTCTAAAAGTGACTATGTTATTTTTCGTTTATCCTCACAAGATAGGCAAGAGTTTCTTCAGCCCAACTATATTCTGCCATATAACTACCGTTAAACTGCCTTATACTTTCGGCATCGTTCTCTAAAAATAAAAAATAATCACAATCAATCAAATTCATATTCACATTACAGTAACCCCTTGAAGTATGTATCATATTTGTAATTCCAAAACGGCTGAATGTTTTTCTAATATCCATAACAGCCTTGTTGTAAAGTTTTTTCACTTTAATATCAAAAGGTCTGTTCTCCCAAAGCACATCGGCAGCTTCCTGTATGCTTATATTTCTGCCTCTTCTGTCTATGCACAAGGCAAATAATTCCTTTGCCTTTGAACTGTGAAAGTCAACAGCATAATTATTGATGAAAACTTCAAACCTGCCGAAAGTTCTGACATTCACCACACTTTTTTCAACATTTTCAGCGGCTATATACAGCATTTTTTCTTCATTGCCATCACTGATAAATTTATCAATATTTTCCCTGTCTATCTCGCACGGGCAAACTGCAAAATGCTTTTTCTCCATTTCGCTGTGTAAAAAATTATGTATGGAAAACAGCTTTTCATTCTTTTCCGCATCATATATCAGTATATCCAAATTTATCACTCTCTTTCTTTCGTTTTAATGTCTTGATTATATTACATCAAAAGAAAATTGTCAAACAGATTTGTGATTTAAATTTAATTTATTTTATATTCTTGAAATAAATATGTTCTCCCAAATATGACATTTTCCGTATTTATTCGCATTTTCACATTCACATTTTATATCAGAGAAAAATTTTTCACTATTAAATTTCCCCCAATAATTTTTCAAAAAATCCTCTTAAAAGTATTGATAAAAATTTATGTTTGTTATAAAATTGGTATATTAAAAGAAAATTGGAGGGATTTTTTATGCAAAAGCATAACGGGGAAAAGTATTATATTACTACTCCCATTTACTACCCGTCGGGCAATCCGCATATCGGTCATTGCTATACAACTGCCGCCTGCGACTCTATCGCACGTTACAGACGTATGCAGGGCTATGATGTAATGTTCCTGACAGGCACTGATGAACACGGTCTGAAAATCGAACAGAAAGCTGCCGAAAAGGGTGTTACTCCCAAGCAGTATGTTGATGAAATTGTTGAAGTATTCAAAAAACTCTGGAAATACATGAACATAAACTATGACAGATATATCCGTACCACTGACGATTATCATGTAACAGCCGTACAGAAAATTTTCAAAGACCTCTATGACAGGGGATATATCTACAAAGGTGAGTACAAGGGCAAATACTGCACTCCCTGCGAAAGTTTCTGGACGGATTCTCAGCTTAAAGACGGCAAATGTCCCGATTGCGGTCGAGATGTTGTCGAGGCAAAAGAGGAGGCTTATTTCTTCAAAATGTCACCTTTCGCTGACAGAATAGAAAAACTTCTCACCGAAACGGACTATTTACAGCCGAAAACCCGTGCATTGGAACTTGTAAATAATTTCATAAAACCCGGACTTGAGGATTTGTGTGTATCAAGAACGAGCTTTAAATGGAAATGGGGAATTCCCGTTACATTTGACACCAATCATGTTGTCTATGTATGGATAGACGCTCTTTCCAACTATATTACCGCTCTCGGCTATGACAATGACACTTACAATGACTATGACAAATTCTGGCCCGCAGACGTTCACATGGTCGCTAAAGACATTATGCGTTTCCATGCAATTATATGGCCTGCTATGCTGATGGCTCTGGATTTGCCTTTGCCAAAACATCTTGCTGTTCATGGCTGGATTACTTTCAACGGTCAAAAAATGAGTAAATCTCTTGGAAATATCATTGACCCGTTTGTATTGGGCGAAAGATATGGTGCAGATGCTATCCGTTATCACATTATGAGAGAAATGGCTCTCGGCTCGGACAGCTCTTTCTCCAATGAAATTATGATAAACCGTATCAATACAGACCTTGCCAACGGCTTGGGAAATCTCGTTTCAAGAACAGTTGCAATGGTTGAAAAATACTTTGGCGGAACTCTCCCCGAAATTCAGCAAAGCGGAGATTTTGATGAAGACTTGATTGCACAGGCAACTGCTCTTGTCGATACAGTTGACGGCTTCATTGACAAAACTCAGCTTAACAATGCCCTTGCGGAAATTTTCAAGGTAGTTTCACGTGCAAATAAATATATAGATGAAACAACCCCTTGGGTGCTTGCAAAAGATGAAACAAATAAACCTCGTCTTGCGTGTGTACTTTACAATCTTTTGGAAACAATAAGAATTGTATCGACACTTCTTTCCGCATTCATGCCGACAACAATGCCTATTGTATGGGAACAAATCGGTGCAAATTCAAAAGATGTCACCTATGAGAATACCGCTAAATTCGGTGTACTTCCCAAAACCGTCACCGTTCACAAGGGTGAAATCATCTTCCCCAGAATAGATGTTGACAAGGAAATTGACGAACTCAACAAGCTTATCGGCTCTCAGAAAAAAGAAGAACCCAAACCCGAAGTAAAACCCGAAAAGCCTGAAAATGTCGCTCTTATCGGCATAGATGACTTTGCAAAAGTAGAGTTGAGAGTGGCAGAAATTACAGCGTGTGAGCCTGTCAAGAAAGCTAAAAAACTTCTCAAACTCACGCTTAATGACGGTTTCGGTGAAAGAACCGTTGCAAGCGGTATTGCAAAATACTACAAGCCCGAAGAACTCGTTGGAAAGAAAATCATTCTCGTTGCAAACTTAAAGCCTGCTGTATTGTGCGGTGTCGAAAGTCAGGGAATGATTTTGGCAGGCGAAAACGGTGATGACGTCAAAGTTATATTTGTTGACGGTCTGCCCGCAGGAAGCGAAATAAGATAAGATAAAATAAAAATTTTCTGTTAAAATTTGCAAAAACGTCTTGTAATTTCTTCCAAAATATATTAAAATATATTAAGAAAAAAATATTAGGAGGTAATTCCCCATGTCAGTTAAAGTTGCTATTAATGGTTTCGGTCGTATCGGTCGTCTTGCTTTCAGACAGATGTTCGGTGCAGAAGGTTATGAAGTTGTTGCTATCAACGACCTTACAAAGCCTTCCATGCTCGCTAATCTTCTGAAGTATGACACAGCTCAGGGTGGTTATTGTGGTAAAATAGGCGAAGGTCTTCATACAGTTTCTGCTGATGACGAGGCTGGTACTATCACAGTTGACGGCAAAACTCTCACAATCTATGCTAAGGCTAATGCCGCTGAGCTTCCTTGGGGCGAAATCGGTGTTGACGTTGTTCTTGAATGCACAGGTTTCTACTGCTCAAAGGCTAAGTCACAGGCTCACATTGATGCAGGTGCTAAGAAAGTTGTTATCTCTGCTCCCGCTGGCAACGACCTTAAAACTATCGTATTCAGCGTAAACGAAGATACTCTTACAGCTGATGATACTATCATCTCTGCTGCTTCCTGCACAACAAACTGCCTCGCTCCTATGGCTAAGGCTCTCAATGACTATGCTCCTATCCAGAGCGGTATTATGAGCACAATCCATGCTTACACAGGCGACCAGATGATTCTTGACGGTCCTCACAGAAAGGGCGACCTCAGACGTGCAAGAGCAGGTGCTGCTAACATCGTTCCTAACTCAACAGGTGCTGCTAAGGCTATCGGTCTTGTTATTCCCGAACTCAACGGCAAACTTATCGGTTCTGCACAGCGTGTTCCCGTTCCGACAGGCTCAACAACTATCCTTACAGCCGTTGTAAAGGGTGCTGACGTTACTAAAGAAGGCATCAACGCTGCTATGAAGGCTGCTGCTTCTGAGTCTTTCGGCTACAATGAAGACCAGATTGTATCTTCCGACGTTATCGGCATGAGATACGGCTCACTCTTTGACGCTACTCAGACAATGGTTGCTAAAATCGCTGACGACCTCTATGAAGTACAGGTTGTTTCATGGTACGACAACGAGAACAGCTACACAAGCCAGATGGTTAGAACTATCAAATATTTCGCTGAACTCGGCTGATGTTCAATTCATAATGCATAATTCATAATGCATAATGCGAAACCATTGATAAACAAAAAAATTTCGGGGTGTCTTGATGTTATGTCAAGGCACTCCTTTTTTCAATTAGCAATAAAAAAAACGGCAAGCCATAAAAAGCCTGCCGCTTATTTCATTCAATCATCTTCACTTGTAAAGTTATTTTGAGGAACTTTCAATTTGAGAGCAGAACCTATTTTTTCCTGATACTGACGCACTAATTTTCTGCCTGCTTTTGAAAGTGTCCATTCACATATAAAATATCTGTCTTTGTCTGTAATAAGATTATTATACATCTCCTGCACAGCGTTAAATGATATTTTATAATTTTCCTTCAAATCCTCTGGAATATCATCTATGCTTTCAATGATTTTCAATTTTGAAAATGATTTCATCTCTTCCTTTGGTATCGAACACCAAGCATCATCTGCTCTCTTGTTCAAATACCAATACCAATTATATATAAAACTGTAACATTTCCATGCTTTCCGTATCCATTCGGGCTGCGGAATATTCTTTACTCTATAATATTTCTCCAGTTTGTAAAGATAATTTTCATATTCTGTAAACTTTCTCATAATTCATACATTGAAGCGGAAAAGAACTATATCTCCGTCATTCATTACATATTCCTTGCCCTCTGAACGTACAAGACCTTTTTCCTTTGCAGCCGCCATTGAACCGCATGACATTAAATCGTCAAATGCAACCACTTCTGCACGGATAAAGCCACGTTCAAAATCTGTATGTATCTTGCCTGCCGCCTGAGGTGCTTTTGTACCCTTTGTAATAGTCCATGCACGTACTTCGGGCTTTCCTGCCGTCAGATATGAGATAAGTCCCAACAGGTCATAACAAGCATTTATCAGCCTGTCAAGTCCCGACTGTTCCAATCCCATTTCCGATAAAAACAACTCTTTTTCGTCAAGTTCCATGCCCGATATTTCAGCCTCTATCTCTGCACATATCGGCAGTACGGCAGCGTGTTCGCTTTCGGCTATCTCTTTCACCATTTCAAAATACGGGTTGCCGTCAACAGAGCCGTCTTTAAAGTCGCTGTCGCTCATGTTTGCGGCATATATAATAGGCTTGTTTGTGAGAAGTGAAACGCTTGCAAGAAGTTCTTTTTCCTCGTCTGTACACTCTACCGAACGGGCAGACTTGCCGTCTTCAAGAGCCTCTTTCACACGCTTGAAAAAATCCAAATCAGACTGATATTTTTTGTCCCCGTTAAGGAGTTTCATAGTTTTGTCAATTCTCCTGTCGAGAATTTCTATGTCCGACAAAATCAACTCTATATTGATAGTTTCAATGTCACGCTTCGGATTGATACTGCCGTCAACGTGAATAATATCGTCATTTTCAAAGCACCTTACAACGTGTACAATCGCATCTACTTCACGGATATTCGAGAGAAATTTATTTCCAAGTCCCTCACCCTTTGACGCACCTTTGACAAGTCCTGCTATATCAACAAATTCTATTGTTGCAGGCGTGTATTTTTCGGGCTGATACATTTCAGCCAGCTTGTCAAGACGCTTATCGGGTACGGCTACTACTCCAATATTCGGCTCTATCGTGCAAAACGGGTAGTTTGCAGACTGTGCCCCTGCATTTGTGATAGCGTTAAAAAGCGTGCTTTTGCCGACATTCGGCAGTCCTACTATTCCAAGTTTCATGATTAAAATCCCTTTCTTTTATAAACTTCTCTTATCATAGCACAATCTTTTTTAATATGCAACAACTGAATTCATAATTCATAATGCATAATTATGTTTTTACTCGATACTTTTCGGCAACTTGAATTAAGAAAAAGTAAACGGACTGCCTATATTCCGACAGTCCGTCTATTCAGCATTGCACATTGCTAATTGCTAATTGCTAATTGTTATTTGGCGACGATATTGACAAGCTTGCCTTTTACATAGATTTCTTTAATAATATTCTTTCCGTCAATGAATGCTTTTACTTTATCGCTTGCTTTTGCAAGAGAGATTGCACCCTGCTGGTCTATGTCAACAGGCACTATAATTTTATCTCTGATTTTGCCGTTGACCTGCACAGCGATTTCAACCGTATTTTCAACACACTTGCTTTCGTCATATTC
>ONIF01000224.1 GCA_900317795.1 uncultured Eubacteriales bacterium
GTAATCGGTATTGGTCGTTTCAGCGGTGAACTTCAAGTAAATTGTGTGGTTCTCCCCCGTGAGATGAAAGCCTCCATCACCAACCGCAGAAAAGCAGGCTCCAATGCAAAAGCAACTCTTTCGGGTGAATGGTATCTCCCGAAAAATGCAACCAACATTAAAGCAGGTATTGCAAGACTTTCCACAGATGATACAAACGTTACAAAGTATGATGTGTATAACAACGGAATTAAAAAAGCCTCTGCTCTCAAAACAACAAGCGGAAAATATTCTTTCTCCCTTTTGATGAACAGCACTCATGCAAATCAAAATCTCTATGCAGTCACCTATGTGACCTATGAAATTGACGGTGTTCCGTTTGTAAGCTTATCGAAGGCATTTACCAGCTATCCCAATCCCGTATAAATCATTCCCGAACTTACAGCAGGTTCTGAACATATAAAAAAATGGCAGAGGAACTATTTATAGTAAACGACACAATAAATTTCCCTATGTCATTCCGAATTTCCCTATGTCATTCCGAATTTCCCTATGTCATTCCGAGCGAAGCGAGGAATCTTTGAAAGATTCTTCGTCACTTCGTTCCTCAGAATGACAAAAGGAAATTTTCAGTGACGTTTCGTTCCTCAGAATGACAAAAGGAAATTTTCAGTGACGTTTGCTATAAAAAAGGCAGAGGAATTTATATTCCCTCTGCCGTTTTTTTATGTGGAGCTGATATTTTTTAAATCGGTTTTTTGGCTTGTTTCATAGGCTTTTTCTTCAAACGTATAGTCCGCCTTTTCGGGATTGCAGGAACTGTTTATTGAGGAAAGAAGTTTTTTTATGATATAGTCGGTAAGTTTGGGATTTCTGACGAGCAGAGGACCTATTGTATATGTAAGGATAAAATTGCCGTCAAGTATGATTTTTTCGTCACGGTCAATCGTTCCTCTGTGATTTTCAAAGCCGATTATATCGGTGTCAAAAAGAGGGGTTTTTATGCAGACATCTTTCACGGTGCGTTCATCGGGAAATGTTACGGTATAATCAAAGATTTCAAGTGCAGACTTTCCGAAAAGTTCGATACTGTTTCCCGTTGCGACAAGAAATCCGCCTTTTGATTTATATTCCATAATGTCATTTTTATATTGAAGAATATCGTCAAGGGCAAGTTTGAGATTATTTTCCGTACCCGAGCCTATGAAGATTATATTGTATTCGCTGAAATTGATTTTGTCGCCAAATTTTATTTTGTCCAAAAGGACTTCCTCGCCTGTTTCACGCAGGTGATAAGCAAGGGCTTTGGCATTGCCCGTATCACCGTATAAATTGAGCAGGTCATCATATATATTTGCAATTTTAATCACAAAATCACCTCATTCTATTTCGTTCACGGAGTTGATAAACGGTTCTATATAGTCAAAGTTAAGAATGCCGTAAACATTGCCGAAAGTCTGTTCATCAAGGACTTTTCCCGCATGGTCGAGATTTTCAAGGATAATAATTTTATCTTTTGGAATGCCTGCAAGCGTTATTCTTGTCGCAAAGTCGTATCTGTAAGGACCTGCACAAACGACTTTTTGAAGGGTATCGTCATTGAGCATTTCAAAGTTGATGTCATAGAGCCATGACAGGTCAAAGAATGTGTATCTTCTGCTAATCTCACGCAGACCGAGAACAATGCTTTTAGGGGACTTGTCAAGGGAGGTATGAATGACGGCTAAATTATAAGTGGCATTGTTTTCGGCTTTGCAGTTGAGGGCAATATATTTGCGGTCTTTTTTAGTGATTTCTTTATATATCTTATTTTGCATGTGCTGTGCATTGATGGAAGAAGCGATATTTTCGGGAGATACTCCCGAAAGGCTCAAAACAGAGTATGCCGCAGCGATGTTATACAGATTGAAAAGGATAAGTTCGTTGGCAATGATTTTTGTACCGTTGAGGGTTATTTCATTGGTATCTTTATTGACATCGGTTATGCAGAAGTCGGGGGTATTTCTTGAAAAACCGCAGGCTGTGCAGTTAAATTCGCCCACACTTCCATAATGACGGAATTTGTATTCAAGCCTTGAATGACACTTTGGACAGTAATTCATATCCCTTACGTCATCAAGTTCATTTTCATAGCTTGCAAAAAATTCATTGATACCGAAATAGGTGATATTATCCCTGTAAAGAGAGAAACTTTTTGTAATAGGGTCATCACCGTTTACGATGATGTGAGTACTTTCGGGAATGCCTTTTAAAATTTCGCCAAAGACTATATCAAAATCGCCTTGTCTTGGAGGCTGGTCACGTGTGAGGTTATTGATGACAAGATAGTTGGGGGTGATATACTTTGTAATCAGTTTAAGATAGCGTTCATCAACTTCAAGAACAAGAGCATTTTGTTTCAATTTTCCCGAAAGGGATACATTTTTGATAACGGTAGATGCAACACCGTTCAACAAATTTGAGCCTTCGAGATTGTGTGCGACAGTCAAGCCGTTTTCACGCAGGACATCTGCAATAATACGGGTAGTAGAGCCTTTTCCGCAGCTTCCCGTCACCATGACGGTAAGGGGCGGATATTTTATTTTTTTAAGATAGTCGGGGAATAAAGCAAGTACAGCCTTTCCGGGAAAACTGCTTGCATTTTTATGCATAAGCTTTTCGGCAAGAAATATTGACTTTCCGATAAACGTTCCAAGAAATCTTTTCACAAAAACATATCCTTTCGACAATGAGCAATTAGCAGTTAGCAATGTGCAATGTGCAGTGTGCAGTTTATCATTTGATTTAAATTCATAGAAAAGCTGATTATAAGCCAAAAACTCGGCTTGCCTCCCCTGAAAGGGGAGGTGGCATTTCATCACGTCAGTGATGAAATGACGGAGGGGTCACGAGGGCGGCAACAAAATTTGAAGTTGTCTGAGAGTTATTGCGTGACATTTTACTTGTACAGCTTTTCAAATTTGCTCATTCATAAATTTCTGCTTATTTAATATATCACAAACGGGCGGAATTTTCAGCAGATATTTAAAAAAAAAGAGTAAAAAATTTGATAACATAACAGAGAAATTTTTGGCTAAAATACTTTTTTAACTGTAAAGTGAATTTTTATATTGAAAGGGATATTTTTTTACTTTATAATGTGATGACAACTATCAATGAGCAATTCGAGGATATTCCATGTTAAGTAAATCAGACGTTTTTTAGTGTACTTGTCCGGCATTGAGGAGGTGTGGGAGAGTTTGCCAAAAGGTCTTTTATGACAGCAGAAGAATAGAAATGCGATGAACTTATTGAGTAGATTTTTTTTTTAATATGAAGTTTTCCAAGAATGCTCGTTAGTAGCTGAAAAAAATTTATAAAAATTTGGAGGACTTTAAAATGAAAAAAGAGTATTTGAGAGAAGCAAGCGACATTGTGAAGGATTTTCTTATTTATATGCAGAACGTACAGGAAAAGTCGAAAACCACGCTTAATGTTTACTATGTTGATTTGAGAATGTTTTTCAAGTTCATGAAGAAAAGAAGAGGGCTTGTGGGTGCAGAGGTTGACTTGAAAGATATAGGCATAAAGGATATAGACATCAATTTCATAAAGACAATCGATTTTGAGGATATAAAGAGTTTTATGACGTTCTGCATGGAGGAGAGAGGAAACAGAGCGGCTGCACGTTCAAAGAAATGTTCTGTATTGAACACGTTTTTCAACTATCTGACAAAGAAAGTGCATTTGCTCAAAGAAAATCCCGCAGAGAATATCGACTTTCCGAAAAAGGCAAAGGTACTTCCGAAATATCTGACGCTTGAACAGAGTATTGCATTGTTAAAGTCGGTTGACGGTGAGTATAAAGAGAGAGATTATTGTATATTGACGCTGTTTTTGAATTGCGGAATGAGATTGTCGGAGCTTGTGGGAATTAACATGAATGATATAATGGAAAATAATATGCTCCGCATTTTCGGCAAGGGCAGAAAAGAAAGAATTGTATATTTGAATGAAGCCTGCAATCATGCGTTGCAGGAGTACTTGAAAGTACGTCCCGAAAATGCGGAAGATAAGAATGCACTTTTCATCAGCAAGAGAAATAAGCGTATCAGTAAAGAAACAGTGCAGTTCATGGTTTATAAATATATCGATAAAATAGGTCTGGGAGAGCAGGGGTATTCCGTACATAAATTAAGACACACGGCAGCCACTTTGATGTACCAGCACGGCAACGTTGATATAAGGGTATTGAAAGACGTTCTCGGACATGAACACCTCGATACAACGGAGATATATACACATCTTTCAAGCAAACAGGTACAGAATGCGATAAATGCCAATCCGCTTGCAAATTTGATATAAAATCAAAAACGGTCAGCACCAAAAATGCTGAACCGCCCCCTGTCAAGTAGACAGATAAAAAAACAAAAATATTTTTATAGAATTCCATCCTGTGAAAAACAGGGTGGAATTTTTTACGCAGCAAAGG
>ONIF01000228.1 GCA_900317795.1 uncultured Eubacteriales bacterium
TGCCTTCCTGCACGTCCTCATAGGCGGTATTGACGGTATGGTTCATATCTCCGAACTTTCCTGGAACAGAATCAAACACCCCTCCGAAGTCGTAAATGTAGGCGATGAAATCGAAGTTTACATAAAAGCTCTCGATGCGGAAAAAGGAAAAATCTCCCTCGGCTACAAAAAAGCCGAAGATAATCCTTGGGAAATCCTTAAAACAAAATATCCCGTCGGCACTGTATGCGAAGTGGAAATAGTCGGCTTAACTCCTTTCGGTGCATTCGCCAACATTCTCCCTCACATTGACGGTCTTATCCACGTTTCACAAATCTCCGACGAGAGAGTTGAAAAACCTCAGGACGTTCTTTCCGTAGGTCAGAAAGTCACAGTTAAAATAACTGCTGTTGACTTTGATAAAAAGAGAATAAGCCTTTCAATGAAAGCAGTAAATGAACCTGCCGAAGAAGAAAGTGCAGAGTAATTTGCAAAAACGAAAATAATTTTTCAAGGCATCTCGCAAAAGAGGTGCCTTGAAGTGTTTATGAAAAAAGGAGAGGTTTTGGAATGTATGAAGAAATAACCGCACAGGCAAAACAGGCTGTCCTTGAAATTCTCGAAAAGGCAAATTTAAAAGAGGGCAGTATATTTGTAGTAGGCTGTTCGTCAAGTACCGTTGCAGGAAAGTCCTTTGGCACAGCGTCAAGCATGGAAATCGCTCAGGCAATTTTTGACGGCATTTTCCCCGAACTGAAAAAGAGAAATATCTATATAGCCGCACAGTGCTGCGAACATCTCAACAGAGCGATTGTGATTGAAAAATCTGCCGCACTGGCACAAAACAGGGAATTTGTCAATGTTGTTCCCCAGCCCAAAGCAGGCGGCTCATTTGCAACGATAACTTACAGGACTTTGAAAGAACCCGTTGTTGTGGAGCATATCAAAGCCGATGCAGGAATAGACATAGGCGGTGTTCTGATAGGAATGCATTTGAAAGATGTGGCTGTACCGCTTACCCTTTCTGTAAAAAATATCGGTGAAGCACACATTACATCAGCCCGTACAAGACCGAAGTTTATAGGCGGTGAAAGAGCCGTATATAACAATGATTGGAAGTGAGGTAATTATGGGATATAAAGAGGAATTTATACAGATATATCAAGAGAATATAAAGCGTGAGGGTTCGGCAGAGCTTTTGGAGTGGCTGCAAAAAACGGACTTTTTTACAGCCCCCGCAAGTACAAAATTTCACGGAGCTTGTGAACAGGGACTTGTTATGCACAGCATAAGCGTTTTTAAAACCCTCGTTGAAAAGCATTTTGACCCCGAAACAGACAACATGGAAAGCTTTGCGATATGTGCATTACTGCATGATTTGTGCAAGGCGGAATTTTACAAAGTATCCACCCGCAACGTCAAAAATGATGAAACGGGCAAATGGGAAAAAGTGCCGTATTATGCGGTAGAGGATAAATTCCCGTTCGGACACGGTGAAAAATCCGTATTTCTCATAGAGAGATTTATCAGATTAAAGCCTGCTGAGGCTGTGGCAATAAGATGGCACATGGGCGGATTTGACGAAGCCGCAAGGGGCGGCAGCTTTGCCATAAGCGTTGCATACGAGAAATATCCCCTTGCCATAAAACTTCACCTTGCCGACCTTGAATCGACTTATCTCAGAGAAAAGCACACTTCTGCAATGAGGAATTAGGAATGAGGAGTGAGGAATGTTTTTTTAACAGACTTACTTCGTGATATGAAACTGCTGTTTTTAAAAAGAACGGCAGTTTTTTTATTTAAAAACTATAAATGAGCAAATTTCCGTTTTTCGTGAAAATCCATAAATATAGCAAGTTCCCGACCCCTCCGTCAAAAATTGACAATTAAAATTGTCAATTTTTGCCACCTCCCCTTTCAGGGGAGGCAAGAGTGGTTACTGCAAATTTATAAGTGTATTTTTATTACTTTTTATAAAGTTGGATTTATAAATAACTGATTTTAAGCGAGAAAATTGGCTTGCCTCCCCTGAAAGGGGAGGTGTCATTTCATCACGCAAGTGATGAAATGACGGAGGGGTCTCGGGGAGCGGAGATAAACTTCAAATACTATAAAATTTATTTCGTGGCTATATCTTTGTTCAGCTTTCATATTTGCTCATTTATAATTAAAAATAAAAAATGGATTAGGATATTGAATTAAAGGAAAAAAAGTGATATGATAATAAAATATAAAAAAGGGACGGTGCAAAGGAATGAAACAATGGATAATCTCGGGAGCTGACAGGGAAAAGGTGAATATGCTTATTGAGCAGTACGGCTTGCCGACATTGACGGCAGTATTGCTTTCAATAAGAGATATAACGGAAAAGGAAAAAATAGAGAAATTTTTCTCACGTGAAACGGAATTAAGCGACCCGTTTCTTATGAAAGACATGGACAAGGCTGTTGAAAGAATAAAAAGTGCCGTTACGGCAGGGGAAAAAATTTGCATATACGGTGATTATGATTGTGACGGCATAACGGCAACTACGATACTTTATTCATATCTTGAATCGGTATTTGCCAATGTGATGTATTACATACCCGACAGGAATGCCGAGGGCTATGGAATGAATACGGGGGCGGTTGAAAAACTTAAAAATGAGGGTGTACAGCTTATTGTAACCGTTGACAACGGCATATCTGCAATAAACGAGATAGATTATGCAAATTCACTGGGAATTGATGTTGTTGTTACCGATCACCACAAAACACAGGATATATTGCCGAAGGCCGTTGCCGTTGTCAATCCCCACAGGGCAGATGATACCTCACCTTATGAAGATTTATGCGGGGCAGGGATTGCCTTGAAATTGGCTATGGCAATGGAGGGCGAACAATTTTCCATAATGGAGAATTACGGAGAAATTGCCGCCATAGGCACGGTTGCCGACCTCGTACCATTGACGGGCGAAAACAGAACGATTGTAAAAGCAGGTCTGGAAAATATAGGAAATACCGAAAGAGTGGGCTTGTCAAGCCTGATAGAGATTGCGGGAATAGATACGGTAAATGCAGGAAATATCGGATTCAGAATAGCACCGAGAATCAATGCGGCAGGCAGGCTGGGAACTACTTATGATGCATTGAGAGTGTTTATGACAGAAGACTATGACGAGGCACAGCAGAAAGCGAAAATTTTAAATGAATTAAATGCCCAAAGACAGTCGATAGAACTTGACATATTCAACGAAATATGCGATTATATAAAGATAAACCCCGAATATTCTTATGACAGAGTGATAGTGGTATCTTCGGAAAACTGGAATGCAGGTGTGATAGGAATTGTTTCATCAAGAGTGACGGAACTTTTCGGAAAGCCGTCTATTGTCATATCCGAAAGCGGAGAAATATGCAAGGGTTCGGGAAGAAGTGTATCGGGATTTTCCATAGTAGATGCGGTATTTGCGTGTTCGGAGTATCTGGAAAAGTATGGCGGACACCCTATGGCAATGGGGTTCAGTATCAAAAAGGAAAATATCGAGCCTTTCAGAAAAGCCATCAATGCCTATGCAAATAAAATTGATAAAATGCCTCTTTCAACGGTAAAAATTGACTGCAAACTCAATCCCGAAAAGATATTTCCCGAAATGGTGCATGAAATACAGGAGTTTGAGCCTTTCGGCTACGGCAACTCAAAGCCTGTATTTGCATTATGCGAAATGCGTCTTGATAAGATAATTCCGCTTAAAGAGGGAAAACATTTGAAACTTGCCGTTTCAAGAAATAATGCAAGGCTGAATATCATGAAGTTTTCGACAACTGTTGATGAATTTCCGTACAGCGAGGGAGATATATTGGATTTTGCCGTGAGCCTTGAAACAAA
>ONIF01000229.1 GCA_900317795.1 uncultured Eubacteriales bacterium
AATTTCTGCTGTCACAGCCTTTACTGTAGTAAGCTGCAAGCATAGCAAGGTTGGTTGACTTACCGAATCTTCTCGGGCGGCTCACACAAATATGTTTTTGAGAAGTTTTTATCCTTTTATTGGTAAATGCTATAAGTCCTGTCTTGTCCACATATATTTCCGAATCAACCGCTTCCTGAAAATTTTCGTTGCTCGGATTCAGATAGATACCCATGCTCATACCTCCCATCGTATAACACTCATTAATGCTGTATTTATTATAACATACCTGCACCATAAAACAATACCAAAGCAAAGAAATATTGCGGTCAGTATCCGCAATATCCCGTCAGGCTGTTTATCTTCCGTTCATTTCGCTCTTTAGCGAAATATACTGTCACAAGACAACCGTTGCGATCTGTCTGAATGACATTTTCGAGGTCTATCTCATTATCTGCCATATATTCCTTACCCATGAAAAATACCTCCTTGTCAAAATGGCGGCGATAGAATATCCACTGCCGCCTATATTAACAAACAAAACTGCATAGTGCAGTCTGTTCCTATCAATCGTTTTGGTGCTGCCGCTATTTATCCTCGATACCCTGCGGCAAGGAACACACCGGACGGTCATGGCTTTGACCTCATTGGAATCTCACCACTCCGAGGATCTCTCGAAGCCGTCCCCATTGCTTGAGTCTGTGGCTGGGCGGAAGTATCATTGTCCCTTCTGCCTGTCATCGCCGTCTTTGCAGTGCCGTGCAAAGTCCAAGTCCTGAAGGCTGATGCGTTCGCTTGTGTGGCTTGCCCGTCCCGGGCAGCAGAAGGAAAGTATCCGATGTGCTGACTATTCAGTTGTCAAAGAACAATAGAGAACTCTCAATTTTGCTCTCTGACAACTAAAGGAAAAAGTCAGCCATTTAACAGCTTTTTGGTCACAAATATTTTTCAAATTCACAAAATTTCTACCTTTTGCACAAACATTACAGCAGTATTTTATTTGTTTCTATACAACATTACTTTCCTTTCAGCAACTCCTTAATTGATCTAAGCTGATGGAGGATGATTTTATAACAGATACGATCCGAATGCAGAAACAACTTGTTTTTTTGTGTTTATATGGTATAATTTATTCGCAGGCAAAACCAGATTTTTGAAAGAAACACAGGAAGGAGTGGAGCGTATGTGTAGGGTTATGGAAGAGAGATTAAATGATACCAGATATCGTGAGAAAGTTGCTATTGCGGTAGCTATGCTCCGTGACGGTAAGCTTTCAAATGAGGATATTTCCAAATATACCGGTCTGCCTTTAGAAAAAGTAAACGAAATAGAGACCAATCTGAACAACTTCTCCGCATAAAAAATGAGCAGAGCTTTCGTAATGAATGCTCTGCTTTTTGGTGGTCAATCTGCTGTTTCTTCGCTCTCTGCTTTCACATAGAATGTATCTTTTCCGAAGGAATCCTTGATGTTGAGTTTGTCGCCATCCAGTTCATCACATGAATCCTGCAGCCTTCATGCTGACAACGAACTCATCGGCTGTTTCCTTGTTCGGAATATAAACCGTTCGGTCATCCGCATTATAGCCAAGATAACCCAAATGAACCAACAACGTTAAGACGTTATCCTTATTCGCAAATGTTACCATATCGTTGGAAAAAGTTCTCGTAACTACCGGCTGCGGCTGACCCGCAAGAAGTTTTTCGATGGTGTCATGCAGACCATCAAAGTTCATCGCAATATACTTCGCCAATACTTCGTATGTCTCCTTTTCTGTCCAGTAACCGCCAAATTTCTTGGAGGAAACCGCTTTTACAACAGAATCCGGACAATACAGTTCCGTTCCGTTCAGGTAATAGCCGCCATACCAAGCTTTCATCTGCTCAAAGTCAACCTCATATTTTTGGCAAAGTTCCGAAACCTCATCAGCCGTAAAATCAACATATTTTCCTGTTGCTCCGGAAGACAGCAAAGAATACTCATCAAACATATTCAAACCGGATTGTGTACCGAATTTTTTGATGGGAAGAATGCCGGTCATATACGCCAGAGCAACATATTCTTTATCTTTTAGCCAATTGCGAAGAAAATCAAGGTATGCTTTCTGCGACTCTCTATCATTCCGATGCTCACGCATAACACAGTCCCACTCATCGATCAAAATGACAAAAGGAACTTTTTTTGCATTATAAGCTCTTTCCATACTGTAAATCAAACCCAACTCGGTATGAAGATTTACATCTTGAAATTCATCTTCAAGGTCAATTATTATACTTTGTTTCAGTAAGGCAATCATACCATCAATATTTTCACTGTCACTCAAAAACTGCTGCATATTGATGTAGATGACATTGTATTGATTCAGATGTTTTGAATAACTCTCGCCTGATGCAATCGAGAGTCCCGCAAACAAATCTCTGCTGTCACAGCCTTTACTGTAGTAAGCCGCAAGCATGGCAAGGTTGGTTGACTTGCCAAATCTTCTCGGACGGATCACACAAATATGTTGTTGAATAGTTTTTATTCTTTTATTGGTAAACTCTATAAGTCCTGTTTTGTCCACATATATTTCCGAATCAACCGCTTCCTGAAAATTTTCGTTGCTCGGATTCAGATAGATGCCCATGTCCTATACCTCCCGAACCATCTCTTGTATCAATTTATTTTGTATTCTTCTATCACACATTCATGTTTTTTGCTGTCCTTGTCATAGTTGATGCCGACAAGAAGTATCTTTTCAAAGCCTTTCAGCTTTTCGGGATAGTTCTTGTCCCTGATCTGCCGGATAGCTGTTTCGGAAGTCTGATCCCATTTCAGTTCTATCACCATCGGCGGGTAAGCTGTCGTATCGACATTATATTTCGGAATAAACATGATATCCGCAAAGCCCTTTCCGGACGGCATCTCCTGAATGATCTCATACTTTTCTTTTGCATAATAGTAGGCAATCAGGATAATAAACCGCAAGGATTGCTCATTATTGTAGTTGATGACAGAAGAATTGCTGTCGTGTACTTTTTCAATAGCCTGTGCTACAACATCCGCTTTGCCCTGCAAAGTATCGGCTAAAAGCTGTCTTGACTGCAAAACAGCTGCTATCGTTTCTTTCCATAAGCCCGTCGCTTTCATGCTGACAACGAATTCATCTGCTATTTCCTTGTTTGGGATATAAACCGTCCGGTCATCCGCATTATATCCAAGATACCCTAAATGAACCAACAATGTCAAGATATCATCCTTATTCGCAAAAGTTACCATATCGTTGGTAAAGGTTCGGGTATCAACTGTTTGAGGTTGATCTGCCAGCAATTTTTCAAGTGTATCATGTAAACCGTCAAAATTCATAGCAATATACTTCGCCAATGCTTCATATGTTTCGGTTTCCGTCCAGTAGTCATCAAAACTTCCTTCTGATATCGCACTTACAACAGAATTGGGACAATAAATTTCTGTTTGACCAAGTTTATAGCCATTATACCAAGACTTCATTGTTTCAAAGTCCATGTTATATTGTTTGCATAACGCCTCTACTTCATCATTGGTAAAGCCTATATAACGGTTTAGTGTTACGGCTTTGAGCATAGAATACTCTTTGAACATATTCAATGCAGAATGTGTGCCATATTTCTTGATAGGAAGAATGCCGGTCATGTACGCTAAAGCAACATATGCTTTGTCCTTCAGCCAATTGCGAAGAAAATCAAGGTATGCTTTCTGCGACTCTTTATCATTCATGTGTTCGCGCATAACGCAATCCCATTCATCAATCAGAATTACAAAAGGCACATGAGATTCATCATAGAATTCATCAAAGCTAAAAGAAAGGTTGATACTTGCATTCCATTCGATATCGGCATATACCTTCT
>ONIF01000455.1 GCA_900317795.1 uncultured Eubacteriales bacterium
GCCACAAATGAATATTATTATCAGGCAGAGCTTGCAGATTTGCAGGCTCGTTCTATTTTGATAACAAAATTGTCTGATGTCAAAAAAATAGCAAAGGAATGATTTTTTATGGTAAATAAAGTTAAGGGGATTGTATGTCCCGATTGCAAGAGTAAGCTGGAACTGAATATTTGTTATGACGATATATTCAAACATTGCGGTGTTCAATTGAGATGTTCTAATCCAAACTGCGGCAATGTTTATGAACTTTCGTCCAATCAAACGGAATCTTCTGGAAAAGGCAGTAAAGCTATAAAGATTTTTATAGAAGGTCTCCGTGAGGCTGTTCAGGAGGCTGTAAGCATTATTCTGCGTGATTATGAGATGGTTTCAGAGCCTATGTCATGCAGGAACGGTGACAGTGATGATGTACAGGTTCTGATAGAGTGCGAAAAAATCGCAGGGGAAAATAATTTTTCGAGAAGATTTATTGCTATTGAAAACGAAAGAGATGAATTGAAAGCACTTGTTCCCGATAAAGTTGCCGTTCTTGATAAAGTCAACAAGATGATACATACAGGGTATATCAAAGAATTTGCCATAAACGAACAGATTGAAATGTGCGGAGTTATGGCGGAAGCTGCGGCAGCTTTCTATTTCTCGCATATTGCCGAAACAAAATATCTTGAAAGTGTGCGTCTTGACCTGTATGAAACGGCTATGGAGACAGTTATCAATATGATAAAAAATCCTACCCGCAACAACCTGCGGATGTTGATTGAAACATGGCAGGAAGAAGATATATGGAGTGTCTTTGAATCAGCATATATTGATTACTGTGTAAAAAAATATAAAAGTTCCGATGACAAAGATGTTATCGGAGAATATCCCTTTTAGAATGGAGATGGAAATAAATGACAAAGAAAATTATGATAGCAATGTGTCTTGCACTTGCGGCAGTTATCCCTACAGGCTGCGAAGATGCGGCGATTGAAATAAAAATCCCTGTACAGTCAAGTGTGAGCGTTTCATCAGAGGAAGTTTCCGAAGTGTCAAAACCTGAAACAGTATCGGACATTTCAACCGAAAAATCGCTTGAAACTACATCTGAATCGTCTGAATTTGAAATATCCGATATTGAGGAAAGCAAGGATATTTCTGAAATTGAAATTCAGTCGGAAGCTGAAGAAATATCATTTACAGAAAGTTCTGCCGAAATTTCGGAAGTGAAAATTGAAGTCAGCGAGCAGTCTTCAAAAAACGAAAGTCCCAAGCCGAAAGAAGTTATTGTAAATTCTCAAATTGAAATATCAAGAATTGAAGAAAGTTCTGTTCAGCCTGTCGCTGAACCGTCAAAAATTCCTGTTTCAGCCGTTTCCGTATCTTTGAATAAAAACAGCCTTTTGATGACAGTCGGAGATACAGAAAAGCTGACAGCAACTATATTACCCGAAAATGTCGATGACAACACA
This sequence comes from uncultured Eubacteriales bacterium, assembly GCA_900317795.1. Classification (GTDB taxonomy): domain Bacteria; phylum Bacillota; class Clostridia; order Oscillospirales; family Acutalibacteraceae; genus UBA1213. The sequence goes on from ONIF01000455.1 coordinate 1,452, forward strand.
TTGGAATGGTATTGGTCAGATGCAGGTGTCGTGAACATTGATGAGAACGGCAATGTAACTGCTCTCAAAGCAGGAAATTCCATTATCACTGTTAAAACCATAAACGGCAAGTTGGCAGTCTGTAATGTTGCTGTCAAGGAAAAGGAAGTTTCCAAAATGCCTGAACCGCAGATTTCAAAGGAACCCGAACAGTCCAAGATTGAAGAAAGTTCGGTTATCGATTCAGAATATGCCGCCTATTATGCACCGTATGATTGGGATAAAATCATTGCAGAACTTCGTGAAGTCGGTGAGAAAGAATACGGCATGATATGGGAAGAAAGCCTTTGGGTAAAAAATCGAGGAATGGATTACGGCAGTAAATTTGATGATGAATACGGTTATGACATTATTGACGGACATCATAAAGGCTATGCATCATACGGTTTTCCTGTATCAAATACCGATACCGTTGACGGAGAAAATTTCAAAGAAGAATGTTTTTCTCTCTTTACAAATTTAAAAAGGCAGATGGATAGAAATAATGAAACTACCCAAAATGCACTGTTTAAAATCATTGTGGAACATATCGGAAGTAATATC
>ONIF01000233.1 GCA_900317795.1 uncultured Eubacteriales bacterium
TTCTGAGGGTGATACATATGCTGGAGGATTATCGTCTTCATAGGGTACTGACCAGAAGGTATCATGCTTCAAGAAATCCGATAAGCCTAAGACCAGATCTTGAGATCATCTTTTCAGAATACAGCAGATATTTGAACGGATCAGAACTGTCAAAATGCACCGTTGAGCATTATCTTTCTTCCTCAAAGGTCTTTCTGGACTTTCTATGTCAAAGATCATTAAATGGCATTAATGATCTGACAACAAAGTTCTGTCATGAATATTTGAAAACCTTAGCAGGCTACAGCTTTAAAACGGTTGAACAGAAAGTATGCGGTTTAAGACATTTTCTTCGTTTCCTTAATGAAAGCAACCATATTGATACAGATATTGCATCCGAGATTCATATGCCGAAAATATCAAGAAATGCTAAAATCCCTTCTGTATGGAAACAGGATGAGCTGACCAACACGCTTCTTGCGATAGATCGTAATAACCCGACCGGAAAAAGAGATTATGCTATGATATTACTTGCCTGTATACTTGGCATCAGGATCGGTGATATCAAAAATCTTCGTTTTGATAATTTTGACTGGAACAAAAAGCAGCTTTCTTTTGTTCAGCATAAAACTCTAAAGCCTGTCACACTTCCGATTCCGGATGCTGTAGGTTGGGCAGTGATTGATTACATCAGGAACGGGCGACCAAAATACTTTGAAACGAATTACGTTTTCATCAAACATATGCCGCCATTTGATCCTTTATCCGATAATAATCATATGCAGCAGCAAATTGTCAGATATATGAACAAAGCAGGACTTCGTAAGGATAAGAATAAGCATTCCGGATTTCATTCACTGCGTCATTCAGCCGGCTCAATGCTGCTTGATATGGAAACTCCTCTTCCTGTGATCACGTCCATTCTTGGTCATTCGGATATTGACGTTACCGGAATATATCTGAAAACGGATCTTCAAAAGCTTCGTGAATGTGTTCTTCCCATGGAGGAAACTGATCATGAGTAAAACTGTATTCAAAAGTGTTTTCCACTCAGAGTTTCAGGAACTAATAACACTTAAACGTTCCCTTGGATTCAAATATCAAACTGAAGAAAAAGCATTCAAGCGTATTGATGAGTATCTTTGTACGACTAATTTGAAAGAAAAAAATATCACAAAGGAACTCTGCGTAAAATGGTGCCAGAAACGAAGCTATGAAAGTGCTGCTAATCATTGCAACCGCATCAGTTCTCTGCGTGTATTTTGTAAATATCTTTGCGGCATAGGTTTTTCCGCTTATGTTCCGCCAAAGGGTATTACCAATCATCCGCCAAAATACAATGCACACATATATACTGACGATGAGTTGAAACGATTTTTTGAAGCTGTAGATAAAAGTCAATCTGTTTCCGGATTATGTCCATATCGCTCATTGGTCATGCCTGTATTCTTTCGTATTCTCTATACCAGTGGCATGAGAGTATCTGAATTAAGGCTTGTTAGAATAAAGGATATGAATCTTGAAGAAAGATATATTCTTGTACGTGACGGCAAAAACCACAAAGACCGCATGATTCCGATCCAACCACAGCTTGCAGAAAAGTGCATAGAAATCAAAAACGAGATACATTCCATGTCTTCTGATGACGAATACTTTTTCATGATACGTCCCGGTAAAGAAATGACCTTAGGAAATGTATATCATAATTTCAGACGGTATCTTGACAAAGCAGGTATTCCACATACAGGAAAAGGTCCGAGAGTTCATGATTTCCGCCATACTTACTGCGTCAATCTTTTGAAAAAATGGACTTTGGAAAATAAAGATTTGTATGCTTACATTCCGTATATGCGTACTATGCTCGGACATGAAAGCTTTGAAGAAACTGCATATTATCTGAAACTGACAGCGTCATTATTTCCGATGATCAGAGAAAAACTTGATATCGGATATCCCGATATCATAGAAGAGGTACGTTTCAATGAAAAAGAATACCGCTGACTTTGCATCTTTGATAACGGATTTTCTTACTGACTATCTTCCGTATCAGAGAAATTACTCTAAAAATACTATTCTCAGTTATCGTGATACCTTCAAGTTGTTTGTACATTTCATTACAGAATACAAGTGTATAAAACTGAACCGATTTTCTATGGCTGATTTTAACCGTAATACTATCACGGAATTTCTTGAATGGCTCAGAAGCAGAAAAGCATCAGTTTCAACAACGAATCAAAGGCTTGCTGCTTTGAAATCCTTTGCAGAATATGCAGGTACAGAATGTATTGAAAATTTATCTTCTGTTCAATCAGTGCAAAACATAAAATCAGCAAAATATGTTCCTTCAGAAATTGTATATCTGAGTTCTGAACAGATAAAATTGCTGATTAACAAACCTGATCTTAACGATTCCACCGGCTTGCGTCACAGAACGGTACTTACTCTTCTTTATGATAGCGGATGCCGTGCTCAGGAGCTTTGTAACCTTAATATCCGTGACATAGATACTAAGTCCGCTCTTGTTCATCTGCATGGTAAGGGAAACAAACACCGTACCGTTACAGTTTCGTTTAATACTGCAAAACTTGTTGATGAGTATATTAAACGTCAGCGTAATATCCAGGATCTATCTCAGCCTTTATTATTGAACAGACAACACAGAAGATTGAGCAGAGACGGAGTGAATTATATTATTGACAAGTATGCTCAGCAGATAAGCTGCTCGGATGATACATTTCCCGATGATATTCATGCTCATGTTTTTCGACACAGCAAGGCAATGCATATGCTTGCGGCAGGTATCAATATCGTATATATCCGTGATTTTCTGGGACACGAGGATATTTCAACAACTATGATCTATGCTAAAGCTGACAACAGGCTGAAAAATGAAGCAATCACCGCTCTTGCACCAAAAGTGACACAGGAAATGGATTTTCCTGACTGGACTAAGGATCAAGATCTTCTGTCGTTTCTTAACTCTTTAAAGTGATTTATTATGCGGAGTTATTATTTTGAAAATGTAGTATATATGCCTGTAAATCAGCTTTTCTCCGCATAATATCTTGCTCGGCATAAGGTGGCAACCTTTCACCGCTTCTGAGCAACATATATCTCACAGCATTTGACCGTATGCTGGAAAGCAGAGGGCATAAGTTTGTGAGGTATGCCGACGACTGCAATATTTATGTCAAAAGCCGCAGAGCCGCCGAAAGAGTAATGGCAAACTGCACGAAATTCCTTGAAGGTAAATTGAAACTAAAAGTCAACAGAAAGAAAAGTCAGGTAGGTTCACCACTCAGACTGAAATTTCTCGGCTTTTCAATGTACAAAACAGGAAAGAAGGCAGGAATACGCCCACACGGCAAAAGCATTAAGAGGTTCAAGGACAAAATCCGTGAGCTTACAAGCCGAAAACAAGCGAGGTCGGTTGAGCTTATACTCAAACGGCTGAAAAGGTTTACCGTCGGCTGGCTTGGTTACTATTCTATTGCAGATATGGAAAGTCGTATCAAAAGTCTTAACGAATGGATAAGACGAAGGATAAGGCAGATATATTGGAAGCAATGGAAGAAAATCAAGACGAAACACGACAATCTTGTAAAGCTTGGAATAGACAATGAAAATGCTTGGAAATGGGCAAACAGCAGGAAGGCATACTGGCGAATAGCCGACAGCCATATTCTGCACAGGTCATTAACAAACAAATACCTTGCATCAGTCGGGTATGATGACATACTCGAAAGATACAAGGTACTGCACTCAAACTATTGAACCGCCGTGTACCGAAC
>ONIF01000235.1 GCA_900317795.1 uncultured Eubacteriales bacterium
GATAAAATCGCAGAAAGGATTGAAAAGCATGGCAATAGTTAAAGCAGTAGAAAAGGAAATCAAATCGCATGAGTACGTTTATTCTTCACTCTCCTACATACTTTCACCCGAAAACAAAAACGGTGATGAAAAATGCTTTCAATCAACTACTCTGAACTGTTTCGGCAGCGGTGCAGATGACTTTGCAAGACAGTTTCAGATAGTTCGTGACTCGTTCAACAAGGACAAGAATATTTTGGCACATCACTATATACAGAGTTTTTCTCCAAATGAAAAAATCTCTCCTGCTCTTGCACATCAGATAGGAGTGGAACTTGCTCGGAAAGTCGCAACAGGCTTTCAAGCAGTTGTGGCAACTCACATAGACAGGGAACACTTGCACAATCACATCATAATTAACTCTGTCAGCATGAAAACAGGGCTGAAATGGAAAGGAAATGCGACTACGCTTAAAAATATGCGTAATGAAAGTGACAAGCTGTGTAAGGAAAATGGCTTGACAGTCATTGAAAATCCGTCAGGACTTCGCAGCATAGACCAAACAACGCTTGAATTGGCACGAAAGGGCAAATCATGGAAAATTGAATTGTGCAAGGCTCTTGATGAAGTCAGCAGTCTTTGTAATAGAAAAGATAATTTCATTCATTACATGGAAGTAAAAGGCTTTGAAATCACCAGATACGGTGAAAAAGACATTACCTTTCAGAAAATAGGCGAAACAAAAAAAATTCGTGTAAGCAAACTTGCCGAACAGTTCGGAGAAGTGTATACAAAAGAAAATCTCGAAAAGAAGATGAGATTTTACAGACTGCCTAACCCGTCTGAACAAAATGCAACTTCCAAAAAGAAAAAAGTACAATCTCCGTTTATCAGCGAATTTGAAAAATTTGAAAAAGATTACTTTTCAAAAAATCTCCCTATTGCACAAAAAAGAGAAACAGAATTCATGCAGAAATACATAAAACAATCTTCAAATCAATTTTTAACACTCCTTGCATTGATATTCCGACTTCTTTTCAGACGAAAGAGAAGAAATATGCTTGACAAAAAGTACGATTTACTTCACTTGTACGGAAAAAGGCAAAAAAGATACAAGTCATATGTGCCATCACTGGAAGAACAAGTCAGGAGAATAGAAAGAATGCGGAGAATAGTAGGAAATATCCCATATAAACACTTAATTTCCGCACAAGGCGAAAATTATAAAGTGTATGTTTCGTTATCGAAAATTCCTAAACTGTATGCTTACGGTTTTTTCTTTTCCGCAAGGCTTTTCAATGACGGTGCTATGGTGACAATCAAAGAGAAAGACAAGTATCTATTTCAAATAGCTTTGGGAATTGACGATATAGAATTTCTCGAAAGTCACAACAAATACTATAAGCCTAAATCAGATTATGCGGAAATGAAAGAAAGAGCCAAACAACTTGGAAGTAAGATTGAATACTTGATGATAGAACCTGAACAACTTGAACTGTTGAAAAATGAAACAGACAGATTTATCAAATTTCATGTGGACGGAAAATTTCGTTTAGTATTTCTCGAAGAAAACAAAGATTTCATACTCCATGCACTCTATCCGGATAAACATCCCGATAAAAATAACATTTCGGGGACACCTAATGCAAAAGTTCAGACTAAACGTAAAACTGACCGCTTATTGATGGAATCTTACATATATCGTAGTATTACTAAAGATGACAAATACGAAAAAAAGACAGATACCGTTTCAAATAAGCCTGAAACTGCTAAATTGACACCCGAAAAAAACGAAACAGCACCAAATACCACCCAAACTTACAGACCAAGACGAGGAAGATAGTAAAAAGTGAGGTACAAACGGCTATGTTTGTATCTCACTTTTTTATCAGAAAAATTACCATTTTTTTCTAAAAGTTGCCAATTTTTCAGCCTGTATATCTTCACATTGTGTGATAAAAATGATAGTATCTTTTTGATAATAATGTGAACGGTGAAATAGAAAAATAAGCAAAAGTGTGAACGGTGAAAGGGGGTAGTGTGAACGGTGAAAGGGGATAGTGTGAACGGTGAAAGGGGGTAGTGTGAACGGTCATTTGTTCGATTATTTTGTAAAAAAGCCCATAAAATAGGGATTTTTGAAAAAGTGTGAACGGTGAAATAGCTGTTTTTTGAACACTTAAAAAAGCAAAAATTTCTATTTGACTAAAATAGAAAAAAAAATAGCTATTTTTCAGAAACTTTATAGGAAAGTAGCGTTCACAGTGTTCACACCGTTCACAGCAATACTAAAAAATCGCTTAAAATACGCAAAAACAGGTGTGAACGGTGAATTGGTTCACCGTTCACACCTGTTCACAGATTAGCTAAAATACCCTTTCACCGTTCACACCCATCACAAAAAATGTGAAGGAATCACAAAATTAAAAACTTTCAAAATATTCTTTCTTTGGTAATAATTTCAAACGAGTGACATTACCATCTATTCGTCTTCTCTGACTTTCATAGCCTAATTTTCCTAACACTTTTGAGATTTGTTCAGAGGTGTATTTGCTGAGTTCTTTATGTTGTGTCATAAACTCTGTTACAGTCATATATTCATCTTTCACTATGTAATTTGATGATGATATGTTTTTCTCTATATTCAGTCTGGAAAGAATATCTATTACTTCATCTTCGGCTTTCATGGGTTTAATATATTCTTCATTTCTGTTATCCAATTCTTCTTTCATTTCCGGAGAGAGTCTGAAACAGCTTGAGATTGTTGCCCCTTTGGCGATTTCTTCTTGTACAATATGATAAACTTGTGCCCACAACTGCAAAGCATTGAAAGGCTTTATCTGAGTATTATAGTCAATATGTACATCATCCGAAATAGCTACTGTGGCAAATCTGCGGTTGCCTGTCTGGTCTATGAGGAATTTATCATCATTGACAGTACCGACAAATGAAGTCATACGGGGAAATTTCAGTGTTGCTCTGCCGTATGGAAGCCTGTATTCATCATTAGCCTTTGTCAACATAGCTTTTACGCTGTCCATATCTTTTTTAAGAGTGCTGCCTATTTCGCCTAATTCGCACAGCCAATTACTTGTAGCTTGAATAATGCTGTCCTTGTTGCGTGGATCAATGCACACGCCTTCACCGAAGTATTTAGGAAACATAGCCAGGTGTTCAAAAAATCTTGTTTTGCCGATACCTTGCTTGCCCTTGAAAACAAGAACGAGGTCTAATGAAAACGGACGTTCATTATCGTTGAATAAACCGCAAATCGCTTGCATAAACCATTTTTTGATGATTTCTCTGCTCAATTTGTCATCTTTGCCAATGTGAAAGATATTATATACTTCTTCAATGCGGTCTTTGCCGTCCCATTTTGCCGATTTTATCATATCAAGAATGGGATTAACCCTGTTATCTGCCGCAATAACCAAAATCATGGTTGCAATTTTGTCTATACTGCACTTTTCAAACTCTGTTTGTAATTCATCATAAATGATTGTGGGTGCAGTTTCGGGCAGATGTTCGGTAGAATGTCCTCTAAAACCTGAGTATTCCAAAGAATGCTTGATAATGTTGTAGTGTACTTGATAACCTTTTACTTTCAGATAGTTTCTTAAATTTGCTATTGTAAGCAGTCCTGTACCGTCAATGTCATAGACAGACAGCTTTTTCTCTCTCTTTGTGCCCTTGTCAGATTTTTTATCGTATGCGTCAGGTTCAAAGAGCAAGCGGACATCTTTCCAATGCTTACCCGAACAAGAGTCA